>NZ_JBEONQ010000054.1:0-24446 GCF_040544445.1 Undibacterium sp. GrIS 1.8
ATTACGACCAATTTGTCATTCGGCGAGTGGGTACAGGTCTTTGGTGATGCAAAAATGACTACCGCTTTGCTTGACCGTGTTACGCACCATTGCGATATCTTGGAAACCGGGAACGATTCTTACCGATTTAAGCACAGCAAAAATCGTTCTGAACAAGCCGATAAAATGGAAAAATTTGGACGCTGACAGGTGGTAAATATTGAACGCTGTTTGACAGGTCTTTTTCAGCGTTGGAATAATAGGCGATGGTATAAGGCGGAACATGCAATCCAATTTTCCCTGATGCACTTTCCATGTGAACGATATCGTTGAGATTAAAAAATCCGCTCGCCACTATTAAGGTCCCGCCAATCAGGCAGCTAAGGCTTACCAAGTAGAGCGATACAAATAAAAGAGACACCGTCGCCACAAAGGGCAACATGAATAGATTGAGCCACACCACAGAAATGAAAGAAAACACCATTCGACCAAAGTTGCCCAAACTCTGCTTTTTTTGAAACGCGTTGAGATGCAAAATAGCCTTGAATTCAAGCGCAATCTTTCTTGGGTCACCTAATGCGCGGGAAACTTCCTCCATCTCCCTGCCAGCACTCACAGCCTCTATAAAATGTTGTTCGTAGTCCAATAAAGTCTTCTACTTGATCTGATGGTAGACCAGACAATCCATGCTTCAATGCAGCCAGATAAGCTTGTTTGTTCATGCTGAAACTCCTAGTATTTTGTTCACTTCGGTAACGAATTCTTGCCAGTCGCCTCGCATTCTTTTCAACTCAGCACGTCCGGTTTTTTCAAGTTTGTAATATTTGCGAGACGGGCCAGAAGCGGATTCGACCAGATAAGTACTAACCCAACCTTCATTTGTTAGCCGCCGCATCAATGGGTAGATTGTCCCTTCGCTCATCTCCAGGCCATCTGCAAGCTGAACGACGATGTTGTAGGCGTAACAGTCCTCTTCGTCCAAAATAGCCAATACGCACATTTCAAGCGCGCCCTTCTTTAATTGTGTCTTCATTTCGGCCGTCTTTCTACAATCAACTACAGAAACCCATTTATTGATCGAGAGAATATAACAATGTACCTTGCAATGCAAGGTACCATGCATAAAATTATGGTTATTTAAAAAATGAGAGTGATACTTGTTGATTCTTTATTGCTGTGTTAAAAATCGACCAATCGATGAAACGTAACACCCTGCGCTTCCCGCAATATTTTATGTTTCAACTGACATCAGGTGAAAGGCAAGAGGTGGTCACAAATTGTGGCTACCATAGCTGGTGTCAATAGTAATTGGCGCATGATTTTTGTCTGTATATTCTTTGCGCGTTGCTGAGAAAGACGGCACTGCTTGCTCTGCAGGCTGCATGAAAAAGAAACTGCGGTCATGGGTAAGTTTTGTTCCGAAAAATCGCATCCGCTTTCCAACTAGCTTATTTGCGGCTTTCCCCCATAAAGTTGTCATGGCGTTGGGAAAACAAGAATCAACAGGTAATGTTGCAGTAAAAAAACGTGGAAATTTCTCAAGTTCATATATAACCTTGGCATTTTCAATGCCGACTTGAATGTAACTTGGCGATGGGTCAAATCGATACATATCTGTGATATCTCCTTCGAATATCCAATCTGCTTTGTTCGCAGCCTCTTGTGCCGATTTAACAATCGTTGAACAATTTTTGCTTTCCTGCGAGAGAGTTGTTTGAGAAATAAACAGCAATATTAGTGCGGTCGAAGACAATGAAAATCTCATTTAAATTTCTGTCATTTCGGTTATCAATTCTATTTGATGTATGGCAGCTTCGTGTCGTGTTTGCCGATTAATACAGGCAAAAAAAGACTGAAACCAGCCATTCACGACTCGATAATTTGGCGTCTTATGATCAAGATCATCGTTGCGGCGCAGCTTTATTTCGCAGAGTCATATGGATAGGCGGGCTCGTGCCCGCCCACCACACCTACCAGACTCGAACGCGATCCGCTGGCGCGAGGTACAGCATTTGACCAGGCTGCACGTCAAAGGCTTTGTACCAAGCCTCTAGGTTGCGAACGGTAGCCGTCCGATACTTTGCAGGCGAATGACCATCAGTGAGAATCTGTTGGCGTTGCGCAGCGTCACGCGCCTTGTTGCGCCACGACTGCGCATAGCCGATAAAAAATTGGCGGTCGTCTGCAATATTATCCTTCAAGGAAACATGGTAGGCGTCAAGCGAAGCTGCCAGACCCGCCAGATCCGCGAGATTTTCTGAAAGCGTCTGCTGGCCATTGATCGCCAAATCTGGGAATGGTTTGTAGGCAGAATACTGGATGGCCAAAGCCCCCGATGCTGTTTTGAAATGCGCCAAGTCGGCCGCACTCCACCATTCACGCAAGCGGCCTTGTGCGTCGAATTGTGCCCCCTGGTCATCAAAACTATGGCTGATTTCATGACCGATGATCGCACCGATGGCACCATAATTGACGGTGTCACTCGCTTGTGGGTCGAAGTACGGAGGTTGCAGAATTGCTGCAGGGAAGTTCATGGAATTTTGCAGTGGCATATTAACCGCGTCCACGAGATGCGATGGCATAGACCATTCGGTGCGGTCAACCTTCTTGCGCAACTTTGCAAGTTGCTGTGTCAGATGGAACTGTTCGGCACGCTGCACGTTTCCGAGCGCGTCTGTAGGTGAAACTGTCAGGCCTGCATAGGATGCCCACTTGTCGGGATAGCCCACACCCACATAGAGAGTCTTGAGTTTGGCCTGCGCCTGGGCACGGGTAGCGGGCGCCATCCAATCGAGTTGTTCAATGCGACGGCTAAACGCAGCGATAATGTTGTCGACCATGGTGCGTACACGGAGTTTGTTTGCCTCTGGAAAATAGCGGTCAACATAGAGATGGCCGACAGCCTCGTCAAGGGCGACATTTGTGGCATTCAGAGAGCGCTTCCAACGCAACGACAGCTGAGGCGTGTCAGACAGTGCTGTACCGTAAAAAGAAAAATGCTGTTCTACATAGGCCTTAGGCAAGACCGACCCAAAGTGATTAATGGTGTGGAAGGCCAGATAATCCTTCCAAGTGCCGAGTTCTGTGGCACCGACCAGAGCCGCCTCGCCGGAGACGGCGCTCGGATGCCAAACAGTAAAAGTCTTTTGGCTGTTCAAATGGGCACTCGTGAAGAAGGCATTCCAGTCCATCCCCGGGGCTTTACCGGCGAAGTCGGCGAAGCGCCAAGTGTTATTGGCCTTTTGCACATCAGCCGAAGTTTCGCGGTCAGCATGGGACTCGGCGATTTTGATCTCCAGTGACATGACGCGAGCGGCTCGCGCCTCCACATCGTCGAAGCCAGCGAGTTTAAGCATAGCGGCGATGTGTGCCTGGTACTTTGTTCGCAGCTCGGCCATCAGTTGACTATCAGCGAGGTAGTAGGCGCGGTCAGGCATGCCAAGGCCACCTTGTAGCAGGTAAGCGGTGTTGTGCTGCGGATCTGTTAATCCTTGCGCTACCCACAAGCCAAAGATGTTCTCTGTAAAGAAATTGGTGTTGTTGAGCGGATCGACGTCGGCGCGTAACGAGGCACCAAGGGTATGCGCCAAATCAGTTTTACTTTTAATCGCCGCAATTTGTTTGAGCATTGGTGCTAGCGGCGCGATACCCTTGGCCTCAATGCCATCCTCATCCATGTAGGCGTGGTAAAAGTCACCTACAAGGCGGGCATTACTGGAGGCCGCCTTGTCAGTGGCTGCAGTTGCAATCAACTTCACAATACGAGCGTTGGTATCCTCGGCCAACACTCCACCAGCGCCCCAGCTACTTTTGTCGGCCGGAATTTCAGTCTTGGCAAGCCAGTCGCCATTGACGAATTGAAAAAAATCGTCACCGGCAACCAAGTCGTGTGCTGCGGAGACCGTGCCAGTCGCTGATGCCATTGGCAGGGCTTGAGCGCAGACGAAAGATGGCATAAAAACGATGGCCGCGCCACATAGGGAAAGACGCAGGGCACTCGTCCGCAGTTCAAAACTTGGCTTGGAGATGCTAAATGACATGGGTGGTTCCTCATTAAAATGAAAGGTCATGCAAAATGGATGCAAGCATCCCAATGTTGGACTTAGATAAAAGCACCAATTCAGTACATTTTTATAATACCAATAAAACTAGAAATGTCGAAATCGTACGAATGGGCTTTTATTCCAATTTTGGCGGTCGCAACGGATAAATTAGACTGATTGCTGACGGTCGGCGATGTCGCCTCACGCGCAACTCCGTGCCCAAAGCCGTCAGATGCTGCCCGAAGAAGCAGCCAGATCATGTGATGGAGGAAATGCTCGAATTTATCATTGGTCGTCTCAGAATTCGAAAAATAAAGCACGCTAAGAAATTCCATGGGCAAACCGCCACCTATTGGCTGGAAGCCTGGTCACGCGATTAGATTTCGGGCGCACCAGTCAGCAATTGCTCAAGTACTTCTATACGGTGTCGGCGTGGTGTCGTGACGGCATAGAAACGCTCTTGCAGCGCTGTTGACTGTCCTACGGAGACGAGAATTCCAGCGCGCAGCTCATCCTGAACCACCACCTCGGGCAACAATGTCAGCCAGCCGCTGTCACGGGCAATCAGACGAAGCATGGCCATGTCATCCACCTCGGCTCGCAGTCTTGGACTCACACCTTTAGTTGCACATAGCGCGTCGAATTGCGCACGCAAGGCATGGCGCGGTCCTGGCAATGCAATGTCCAATCCATTCAAGTCTTCTGGAATACGCAGGCTTTGCGATGCCCAATTGCTCGCAGGACCTACCAGCGAGATCAACTGGCTACCTAAAAAACGGCAGTGCAATGGCCGATTAGGATCAGTAGGAACGGTCTCGTTAGCTAGTACCACGTCCAACTGGTGCTGTACCAGCCGAGCAAGTAGCCCTTCTAGCAGCCCAGATTCCAGCGTCAGCACTACGGCTGGGTTTGTGAGCGCAGGTCGAATCCAGTTTTCCTGATAATTGCGTGACATAGTGGCCACGCTGCCCACACGAAGGCGGGCAATCCCGGCTGAACGACCTTCCAAGCGTCCCAGCATTTCTTGGCCGAGACCGAAGATGTTGTCGGCATAGGCCTGCACAAGTTGTCCCGTGTCAGTGAGGATGAGACGGCGGCCTTCACGGATAAACAAGCCCTCGCCGATCCATTCTTCCAACTGGCGAATTTGAGCTGAAACCGCTGATTGCGAGGTGTGCAACTCCTCTGCTGCTCGCGTAAGGTGCCCAAGCTTGGCCACTCGCCAGAAATAAAAGAGGTGATGAAAATTGAGTTGGCTAAGCTTAATCATTCGTTTTTTAGTATTAAATTGTTCTTATTAATCTATTTTACAGAAGTTTTTTTCCCAAGCATCATCCTTGCAATAAATTTAAATAGGGTCATGCGATGGATATTCCTCATGTTTTGCATTTAACTTATGCCTTGACACCGATTGCTTTGATGGCTGGGCTGGCGGGACTAACGCGACTTACTTGGATCTCGACGCCGAGCCTCTGGCGTTTATTTCAGGTGGTTTCGTTTGTCGCACTGGCATTTACAGGAATATCCCTTTCGGTGGGGGTAAATGGCGGGCATTGGCCTGGAGTAGTGACTGCGACGTCTTTTAGCTTAATCCTGGCTTTGCTCGTGCAGCTGCTCGGGACGATCATTGGCGCGTTTTCTGCCCGCTATCTGGAGGGCGAGCTAGGTCAGCGACGCTATGTTGGAGCACTGGCGGCTGTGTTGGCCGGTGTACATCTTCTCTTGATGGCCGATCACTGGCTGCTACTCATCGCAGCCTGGGCATCAGTGGGTTTCGCGCTGCAGCATCTACTGTGCTTTTACCCGGATCGCCCCTTTGCCCTGCTGGCTGCTCACAAAAAGCGCATCGCTGATCGGCTGGCCGACGTGATGTTGCTCGGCGCTACCGCGCTGGCTTGGCTAGAGGTCGGGAGCGGCTCGCTCACGGCTCTGTGGGTACACATTGCCGAGCAGGGCATGTCTGTGCCCCTGCAAATGAGCGCCGTGTTACTCGTGTTAGCAGTCATACTTCGCACTGCCTTGCTACCGGTGCATGGCTGGCTAATCCAAGTGATGGAAGCGCCGACCCCGGTCTCTGCGCTGTTGCATGCGGGCGTGGTCAACCTTGGCGGTTTTGTGATAATCCGCTTCGCACCGATGCTCGACCAAGCAACACCAGCGCGTATGTTGCTTTTGGTATTCGGCCTGGCGACAGCCGTGCTGGCGGGTATGGTGATGCTTACCCGCATCAGCATCAAGGTTCGCTTGGCTTGGTCAACCGTTGCCCAGATGGGCTTCATGCTGCTTGAATGCGCGCTCGGCCTTTACACTCTGGCAGCCCTGCATCTTATTGGACATTCGCTCTACAAGGCGCATGCCTTTCTGTCGGCATCGACCGCCGTGCGCCAGACTCGTTTGCAGGTTTTGCGCGGTGCATCATTACCCAGTACTACCAGTCTGGTACTAGCACCAGCGCTGACAATTCTCACTGTACTCTTGGTACAGACACTCGCGGGACAAGCATCCTGGCCTTGGTGGTGGAGTCTGGTGCTTGGTCTCGCCTGGGCTCCCATGTTGTGGTTGCCATCAGTGCAAGCCGACTGGTCAGCACGTAGCGCACAAGCCATTTTCGGGATCCTGATGGTAGTCGGTCTCACTCTTGCCGCAACTGCCGCACACGCACTGCCTTTCGATCTCAAAGACTTCCCTCAACGAGAGCTCGGTTTAATCGCGCTGATAGGTATGGCAGCCTTGTATTTCTTTCAAGCGCTGCTGCAAGCACGACCACAACTGCTGGGTCATTGGCGTCGTTGGAGTTATGCCGGTTTTTATCTGGACGAGGCCTACACGCGATTGGTTCTCCACATCTGGCCAGCTCGCTGGACGTCCAAGGCTGCCACGCACGTTGAGCCAAAATCCGCCACATCCCCGCTGACTGATGCTGCGCACTGAACTGAACTGACAAACGGAGAACCTTATGACAGACATACTGACCACCGACACACTGCCGGGTACGGCGAACCCAACACTAGCTATTCCCGATTTTGAGGCGCTGCATGCTGCGATTGAGCACGCCTGTAATCAAGCCTGCCAAGCGATTGCACCCGCATGGCCGTTGGATCGAGCCATCGCGGTCAATCCGCATTGGTCACGTATCAGTATGCCCGTGCGACGGGTGGCTGCACGAATGGCCGTGCTAGGCAGCGTCCAGGTATTTCCATCGCGAGATCAGCAGCTGAAAGCCTGGTGTGAAGGGCGAATTAGCGCAGCTGATCTGACCTTAGCTTTGCGACAGCTACCTGCGGCGCAGACGGCCGGTCTCAGTCCAGATCAATGCATAGCCGCGTTGCAGGCGAGCCTGCCACAAGCGCAATTGCCGCTGCTGATTGATGTGCTCGACAACGATCCAAATCGTCACGCACGGCTGTCTTGGCGCAACGCCATCACGCACCAAGTGAGCCAAACCTGTGCCGCATACTTTGATGAGCATCAAGCCATCTGGCAGCCAGAACGAACCCAGGGTTTGTACGCTTTTTGGCGAGATACCTTGCAGCACGACCACGGCATCGGCTTGTTGATGGGCTTGCCGCGAATTGGCAGTGTCGTCAACACATTGCCAGCCACGGCGGTCGAAGCAGAGCGCTGGGCGATGCAACGCCTGGGTCTGCCGCAGGCAGTGTGGGCAGACTACCTTGAATCGGTGCTGCTCACGGTCAACGGTTGGGCTTCTTGGTGCGCGTATTTGGGCTGGCAGGCTGGTTTGGAGGGGGGCACCGACGCGCACCTGCGCGAGCTGCTAGCGATTCGTTTAGCTTGGGGCGCAATGCTGTTGGGATGCAAAGATGACGCGACCACTCAGCAGGCGTTTGTCGAACTTCAGCAGGCTTGGAGCCAAGCTCCCTTCATGTTGAAAGAGATTGAACAGACACTTTTGATCGACGAGGTTTGGCAGTTGGCTTTGGAGCTTGGCTATCAGCGCGACTTAGCTCAACGCTTGGCTTTGGCCAGCCACCATGGATTGGCTCCGCACGAGATTGAAGTTCAGGCGGCTTTCTGCATCGACGTGCGCAGCGAGCCCTTGCGGCGCGCCTTGGAGTCCGTTTGGCCGGGGGTTCAGACCCTTGGCTTTGCAGGCTTTTTCGGCTTGCCTGTGGCTTACACGCCACTGTCGACGCAAGCCCGGCGGCCTCAGTTACCGGGCTTGCTATCTCCTTCCATGGAGGTGAGCGATCGCATCATGAGCGCCGACTCAAAAAAGCACGAAGCCGATGCCGCACTGGAAAGCGCCGCGAGTCGCGCACGTCAGACCCGATTCGCCATGGCAGATCAATGGCTGGCCGCTAGCCGCTGGCCCGGTGCAGCGTTCTCTTTCGTGGAGGCAGCCGGATTGGGCTATCTCGGCAAGCTCGGCAATTGGCTGCTGCCGAGTATGCATAATCGTACCAAAGACGACCTAGCAGGGCTGCCAGCCCGCTATCGCCCGATCTGTCGCCCGCAACTGCTTGGGCTAGACCTTAAAGCTAAAGTTGCGCTCGCAACAGGGGTGCTGCACGCCATGGGTTTAGAGAAAGACTTAGCGCCGCTGGTACTCCTCGTCGGGCACGGCAGTCAATCTGCCAACAACGCCCACGCGGCTGCATTGGACTGTGGTGCCTGCTGCGGACAGACCGGCGAAGTCAATGCACGCAGCCTGGCGCAATTGCTTAACGAACCAGCGGTGCGCCAAGGTTTGCAAGCGAGCGGGCTAACCATCCCCGAATCGACTGTATTCGTGGCAGCACTGCACAACACCACCACCGATGAAATCGAGGGGTTTGATCTTGATCTGCTACCGAAAGTTGCCCTCACTAACTTGGAGCGCCTGCAAACGGTGTTTTCCCACGCCTGCGATCAGGTACGTCGCGAGCGAGCACCCAGCTTGCAACTTGATCCGCGCGCACCGCATGATGTGCTGTTAGCTCAGTTGCGCCGCCGTGCCAACGACGGCGCGCAGACGCGACCAGAATGGGGGCTCGCGGGCAATGCTGCTTTTCTGATTGCTCCCCGGCACAGAAGCCGTGGCGTTGTGCTGGGCGGACGTAGTTTTCTGCACGACTATGACGCCAGCCAGGACAGCGAAGGCAGCGTGCTAGAACTGCTGATGACCGCACCCATGCTGGTCACGCATTGGATTAACTGGCAATACCACGCGTCTACCTGTGATCCGCTGCGCTTGGGCAGCGGCAACAAGGTGCTGCATAACGTTGTCGGTGGTAACCTCGGCGTCTTCGAGGGCAATGGCGGCGATCTGCGAATCGGGCTGTCCCGCCAGTCGCTGCACAACGGCGAACGCTGGGTTCATGAACCTTTGCGGCTGACCGTGATCATCGATGCGCCGCAGGCGGCGATTGAAGCGGTGATACGCAAGCATTCGGTCGTCAAGCAACTGCTGGACAACGGCTGGCTGCACCTATGGCGCTTCAAGCCAACTGGCTTCGAACGTTATGAGCAAGGAACATGGTCTCCATTATGTTTGGAGGTTGAATGATATCGAAGCCATCTCGCTACGACGGAAGTCGAGTTGCCTTACTGACTCAGCATGGAAAGGAACGTGTAATCGCACCCGTGCTTGAACCTGGCCTCGGTTGCTCCATCGAACTGGTTACAGGTTTCGATACTGATCAGCTTGGCACCTTTACAAGGGAGACGCCGCGGTACGGTACACAACTGGAGGCGGCCAGACGCAAGGCAAGAAAAGGGATGGAGCTGGCAGGTACTTATCAAGGCATTGCCAGTGAAGGAAGCTTCGGGCCCGATCCCCACACGGGTATGTTTCCTTGGAATGTAGAGTTGTTGGTCTGGATCGATGATCAAGAGGGAATTGAAGTCGTCGGTATCGCCCAAGGTGCTGCCCCTGGCGGTTATATTCAGAGCGGCGATTGGCAGGTAGTTGCTGACTTTGCCGAGCGAGTGGGTTTCCCTGAGCACCATTTGGTGGTGCGCCCAGATGGGCAAAGCGATACGCGCATCTACAAGAACATTGCCGATTGGGCCAGACTGAAAACGTGTTTCGACAATAGCGTCGAGCAATCATGTAGCGACAACGTGTTTGTCGAATTGGATTTGCGCGCCTTCGCCAATCCGAACCGAATGAAACACATCGAGCAGGCTGCTGCCGATCTGCTGCAACGCATGCTATCGACATGCCCAGCATGCAATGCCCCTGGCTTCTGGATCAGCGAACGGCAACCGGGACTGCCCTGCGCAACTTGTCGGTTGCCAACCTCGAGTTATCACAGCGAAGTTTGGACGTGTCTGCGCTGTGAGCATCGTAGCCTCGCTGAAAGGGCGGACCGGTTACTAGCTGACCCTGCGCATTGTGCTTACTGTAATCCGTAACTTGCTGGGAAACTATGTCTGAGTGAGAGGTGAATGAGGTGCTCTCTTATTCGAGAAGTTAAGTCACTGCCTGTGTAGAAGATTATTGTTCGTGGGACCAACTCATATTTATGGCACGCAATATCCGTCCGCTATAAAGAGCGGTCTAATTCGTCCGGAAAGTGCCGGTAGCTGACCATTGCAAAAAAGTCACTGGCCGGTAACGCCCCAATGCTGCATTCGAATCGAATCTTGCAATTGCGCGGCACTGCGTTTGCGATCAGTCAACGAATATATGTTTGAGCACATAATCGTTGTGCAGCGCATTAATATCTCTTCATGGCAATAAGAAGAATACAGACGTTGAGAGTGCGCGGTATTTGCGCGTTTTTACGCAGCCACTAACACCTTTGGCGACCAGAACGTGCACTGTGCAGCAATATCTTCGAAAATATTGCCGCATAGATTTTTATACCTCTGTTTGTTCCGCAATTTCAAGGGCATCATCAACTTCGATGCCCAAATAGCGCACGGTGCTTTCGAGTTTAGTATGTCCAAGCAAAAGCTGCACCGCCCGTAAATTTTTTGTCCTCCGATAAATCAAGGTCGCTTTGGTTCGGCGCATCGTATGTGTGCCATACGAGACAGGATTTAAACCGATGGAAGTGACCCAAGATTGAACAATCCTTGCATATTGTCGAGTTGAAATATGAGCTGAGTTTTTTTGTCGGCTTTGAAATAGACATTGATCTGGTGTAAGGTGTGCTTTGTTGATCAAAGCTGAAAGTGAGTCCCTGGTCGATTCCGTAATTTCGAATTGAACTGGTATCTTGGTTTTCTTTTGCATGACAATAGCGCGCGACATGATTCTTTGCCCTTGGGCGACATCACAGACGCGTAAATTCACCAGATCACAACCACGCAACTTACTATCGATCGCCAAATTGAACATCGCCAATTCCCGGGTGCGTAAAGCAAGCTGAAGGCGAATTCGGATTGCCCAGATTTCTTTCAGTTTTAAGGGCAACTTTTGACCAACCAATTTTCCTTTTTTCCAGGACGTTTTATGTTCAACTGTATTTGAGTTCATGACGATACTCCTTCTTCAAAATAGAGATGATCATTTTGAACTTATTTTGTGATACGAGTGATCGCGCTAAAAAATTAACTCCACCATGGCATGACTTGAAGGCAAGGCTACCCGAACCGACAAAACAGACTGAAACCAGTCATTCGTAAATCGATTTATATGGGCTAAAGCAATGAATTTTATCTTGAAAAAATAGACTTTGAAATTTCAATGATGCACATTTTGGTTAAAAGTGTGCATCATGTTGCATTCAATAAATTTTAAGAAGAATGAATAAATTTCTGTTAGATAACCGAACGTCCCACGGTTTGTCATCTGATCGCGATCAAATTCCTCATTCGGAAAAGTTAATAGAACTGCCGAACGTATATAAGCGAATTGTGGGTAATCGGAAGGCTGGGAAGACGCTTACTTTTAAACTAGTTCTGCTGCATTACTTAGTGCGTTGCGGCACGGAGAAATATGAGCCGTAACCCAAAAGTATCGACGGATGTCCAACTTTTGGGTTGCAGGTCGGGGCAAGATTGAGTTGCCATTTAATGCGAGCTGACATCCTTCCTTGCCACTACGGCTCCCGTGTGGGCGCCCTTTACTGAGACCACTGCGGAGCCGGCTGAGTCGCAAGGAGGCAGGCTCGAAAATTCGTGTCATACATTACCCCGTTCGGGCCAAGTGCCGTGTCATTGAGAACAAAACTTGGAGCGGCGGAGTAGCCCTCAAATTTGTCTGCTGCACGATAGAAGTAGTAATTATTGTCATGTGTGACCGCCAATGTCAGCCACAATTTGTTTGTTTCTTGAACCCAATAGTTATAGTTGGGCGTATTATAAAAAAGTTGTGTAGCCTCAATTAAACCAGCCATAGATTGATAATATGGATTGTCCGGATATCCAAGCTTGTATTCGTCTCCGCCTCGCGGCCACGTGGCGAACAGGTCTGTCATGCGTTGTCCGATTGTCTCGCCATAGAACATTGTGCAGTCATCCGTAATCCGCACGCCCAGGCGCCGCAAGCCGTCGAAATGGCTAATGTCAGTGGTTTTGTGCGGAACCGACGCTCGGGTAGGAGGCAAATTCCAGCCATCGACTCCGGTCACCTGGCGGGCACCGTAGTTGACGCCAGCCGGAAAGTAACCAAGCGCCACCGTTGTAATAGGCCCATAGGTGTCAGCAGCGATTCCCTGGTACCACATTTGATTGGTCGTCTTGTCGATAATGGTACTGGGCGGTAGCGCGTTCAACGGCGTTGTTTCACTGACCAACACACTGTCCTGGGGATAGTAGAACACGTCGTTCATCTTGGAATTGCCCTTCAATAGTGCCATTTGTAATTTTCGGTTTGCCCGCCACAGGTTTAGAGTCGGCACAATACTGGATTCATATCCGGGCGTGGACCGCATGTATTCAACAATGTAGGCAACCGACCGGGCTTGCTGCGAGTCAAAATATTCCCACTGAGTTTCGATGGCGTCGGCCTGCGACGCGTCGTATACATTGGATTTAACTTGTCTGGCGATTTTTCCCCATAGGACCAGCAGGCTGCTATCGCGCGTTACCGTGCCGTAAAGTGAACTGTGCCAGCTTTGCAAGCCGCCTTGCACCAGGTTTTTGAAAATATAGTCGTTGAGCTTATCGCGCCGGTCCACGCTGCCTCCGATGGCCAATGCACGCATCTCTACATCGATGGTCTCATTTATGACCACCAAGTTTTGGACATTCTGGGTCACCGCCGTCACGTAGGTCGATCTGTCGATGGCCTGCAGGAGCGAGGACTGCACAGCATCGAGCTTGGTCGACAGTGCGTTTACCGCGTTCGCGATTTCGACCAGCTTTGCCATCTGCGCGGCCGCCGCTTCAGCTGCGGCCTTGGCTGCGGCGCTCGAAGAATCGCCAAAACCTACTGCGCTCATAATCGACGAAAACGCTTCTCCGCCTACTTTGCCGAGCACTCCGCTTGCCAGACCTTTGGCGACGAAGAGGGTAACGTCCACGCCGGCACCTTCAAGGACAGTTTCATGAAAGGTGTGGGTCTTGCCCGCATTCAGCTCTTGCAACAGGCTAGTGACTAGCGGCGTTATGCCCCCGGAGTTATCGATGGCCGTGGCGAACAGCCGGCCACTGAACTGTCGGGGCGTCAGATTGAGTCCGACGCCGTAAGCGGTAGGAATGTCGAGAAAACGCTGAATATCGGCAGTGCTTTGCGCCAGCGACAAGGTAGGGCTGGCCTTCATCTGCTGCGCGACTATGGTGGTAACGGGATTGACCGGCGCAAACTGGCCTTGGGCAGGACGATTCCTGACCTCTGCAGCCAGGTCGCCGGAGAATGTTCGGCCTTGGTAATTGCCACCGCTGACGACGATGGAGTAGTCAGGTACAGGTTGCGCCACATAAAGGGAAAAACTTCCGTTGGCGGCAGTAGTCGCGGTACCGATTCGGACACCACTCGGACCAAATACGTTGACCGCTGCGGCCGACAGTGGACCATACACGGTTGCCGCGCCGTAGATCTCGGTGCAGTTCTTCGGACTGACGCGGCAGGCGGCCGATAGCGCGTCTGCTTGCTTCTGCGCGTCGTCGGCGTTGCCTCCGCAACCGCTAACAGCGATGAGCAGCAGGCTACCCAGCAAGAGTCGATACATTCGAAAGTTATACATTGTTTCTATTCTCCGATATTTTATGATTAAGGCGTAGTGCGGTCGGTTAGCATTCAGATGGCTTACACAGCCATCCGCGATGCCTTCAACGTTCATTGCAGCATGGAAGCCAGCGTCTGGCGATGAATGCCCCGCTAAATGGTTTCGCTCTCGTGCAGGGTCAGGGGACTGGTCCGGACAAAGGCTGCAATCTCGTCCTTGCGCATGAACGCGACGCCCGGATTCGACTTCGCGTAACGCAGGAATTCGTCCTATACGCGCACCATCGCTGGCGAGCCGCTGATCCGGTCGTGGGCACTGATGGACATCATGCGACGCCGGTTTGCCCCTTCCTCGTACAACTGGTCGAAATCGAGCTTGATCTGATCAAGGAATTGTCCCGGCGTGAAATTACGCCCTTCGATCAGCAAAATGTCGTTGTTGCGCAGTGTGTAAGGTACGACGACAAAATCCTTGCCATCCACTTTCTCAATGAAGGGCTCATCCCGGCTTAAATCGTCGATATGGTAGGTGTAGCCCAGTTCCTGCAGCAGCGACAAGGTGTTCGGTCCACGCCGGAGCCAGTTGCAGTTGTAGCCGGTCGGGCGTTGGCCAGTGACCTTCTCGACCATGTCTGCCGCTTCTTGGATGAACTTGCGCTCCTTTGGGCGGCTCATTGCATATTGCGAACTCCAGCGCGGGCCATGGCCGGCAGCTTCGTGGCCGCGTTGCACGATGTCCCGGGCCAGCGCTGGCTGGCGCTGCGCCGCTTCACCGATCATGTGCGACGTCACCTTGACGTTGTGCTTGTCCCACAGGTCGAGCATGCGTGGCACGCCTTCCCGGTAGCCGTAGGCAAACCAGGTATTGGCAGCCAAGTCGGCGGGCACGCTGGACGGGAAGTCAACCTTGGGGAAGGGACTGTCGGTGCCCTTAGCCGGCTGCCCGCCGGCCTCGAACTGCATGGAAATGGAAATAACGAGCCGCGCGCCGCCCGGCCAGAACTGGCCTGGAGCCACCGCAGTTTTGCTTGCTTTGGCAGGGGGCGCCGGCTGCGCCTGGGCCACTGCGGGCAAGACCGCCCCCCCTGCAGCAGCAATGCCGGCCCGGGTCATGGAGGACCGCCGGCTCTTGGCGCTCGTCTCGGACTGCGCATTGGCTTTGGTATTTGACGAATTGTTGGTTTTAGCTGCAGCATTCATTTGTGTCACCCTGTTGAATTCGTATGGATAAAAACGTCCTGCTCCGAAAGGCGTTAAGCGGTCCCGGTTTATTTCACAATACCCATTTGTTAAAACAGGGTCAGATTGTCCTCAAAGACCAGCGACAAGAAAAATTTATTCATCGTAACAACTCCCTAAGTAATTTAACTAAATGAAACTCAAGCGAATGTCTGCCTGCGCCTGCATCGCGGTTGCTGAGAGTCCCAGCATCAGGCTCGGCGGGAGGATCTTGAGCTTGGCCGCGTGCGCTTTTTGCAGCAGGTTTTGCAGCAGCGCGCTCGGTTTAAAGCCGTTGCGACGCGTGTGGCGGTGAGTGATGGGTCTGGTAGTTTTCATCAAATACTTTCTCGTTTTCTAGCTCTTTTCGTGAGCGGTAGTGATGATGCCAATCCGCCATAGCTTCAGCAAGCCACTGTGCGGGTTTCGGCGGACTTCTTACTGGCGAGCAATAAGGTTCTGCCACATTTATTTTTTAAACCACGATGCGTTGCGCTTACCAAGAACAAATACCACCTATTGCTTATCAGATAGTCCGTATATAGCTCCCATCGCTTCTTATCCTGATAGCACCTTGGGGCAGATAGTAAAATGTGGGCAACTGCTTGTCCCTACTGCATCTGCAGTATTTTTCGCTTTTGACGGGAAATAAGTTGCGCCGGTATGCGGGGGTGAACAGGTGTGCTGTTTAGCGTACCGCGTAAAAACCATGCTTGATCGCGTAACCGGTGATGTCGGCAGCGTTGCGCAGGCGGAGTTTTTTCATCAGGTTCTGCCGGTGGGTTCGCACCGTCAAGACGCTGATATCGAGAATGACGGCGATCCGCTGGTTCGTGACACCGCCTGCAATCATGCTGATGATTTCGATTTGGCGGGGCGTGGGCACCATTGCTGTGCGCCGGTCTAGCGTCGTCTCGCCACACTCAGGGGCGGCGCGACCAACTGTGGCGTGTCCTTTGCGAGCCAGCATTGCCCGAATGACCTGCAGCAGTGCCGAATGATGTTCTGGCATGACGGCGTAGCCATCGGTTAGCGCGACGCCATCCGGGCCCCGTGTGTTGACCCCCACCGTTACCTCGACTATCACGTCGCCAGGGAAATCAAGTACAAAGACCAACGGCACGTGCTTGCTCGCAAAAGCACACGCTGCGGTGGCGCCGACGAGCGCATCCAGCTTGTCAATACGCGTGAAAGCATTTGCGTTCATTTGATTGGATGCGACATGCGCGGCATCGCTTTTGTTGCCGCCAAACGCCAATGCCGGCGAATCGTAATGCAGGGGAAAATATCGATGGCTGCACCTTTCAAAGCAACTATGTTATTGAGAAGGTGTGCGGAAGTGAATACTGTAACTGCAGTATTTTGCGGGGACCGAAACGGATCAGGAGGGCGTATAAAACCCGTGCTTGACGGCGTAGGCGGTGACTTCTGCGGCATTGCGCAGATTGAGTTTTTCCATCAGATTCTGGCGATGCGTGCGCACCGTAAATACACTGATAAAGAGTATCGTTGCAATATCCTGGTTGCTCACGCCGCGGGCGATCATGCACATGATTTTCTGTTCGCGCGGCGTGGCCTGCACGGCAGATCCGCCGTTGCGATCCGGCCCGTTTGCCTGGAACAGGTCGGCAATGCTTTTGCTGACATATTGGCGGCCGGAGAGTACCGCACGCATTGCCAGCAGTAAATCGCCGGTGTGTTCATGTTTGAGAATATAGCCATCCACACCCGCTGCCAGCGCCTGGCCGACCGATTCCGGTTCGAGGCTGCTGGTCAACACCAAAATTTTGACATCGCTAAATTGCGCCTTGACGCGGCTTGCCACTTCGTAGCCATGACAGCCCGGGAGATGGAGATCGAGCAAGAGCAAATCGGGGCTGAACTTGCGCACTAGTCCTTCAACCGCTGCACCGTCGCCGGTTTCTGCAATCACTTGCAAGCCCGGCTCGGTCTCGATCAGAAGCTTCAGACCCTCTCGAACCAGCGCGTGATCTTCCGCAAGTAATATTTTTATCATAGTTGTCCATTGTTGCAGAAAAATATCCTTTGCGGGAACAGGTTCAAATCCGGTTATCATCTGCGCTCTGTTGTAAAAGGATGAAACCATGCGAATCGAAGAGGCGGTTCTTGCTGAGCGGGTTCGCCATGCCTGTATCAATATGCTAGCCATCATGCTCACCATGCTCACCAGCTTGGCCCGCGTGTTTAGCCTGCGGCATTCCTTTGCTTGGCTGTTGATATGCGGGACGCTTTGCGCAATAGGCTCCGCCGCCCATGCGATGCCCACCGTCCGCCTCGACGATGGTGTGGGCGTCGTGGTGCTGGCCGATAAGTTTGAGGCCTTTGTCGACAGCGGCGCACAGTTGACGCTTGCGGACGTGCAAAGCCCAACCCATGCCTTTCGATTTGTTGCGACTGAGAATGATCAGATATGGGCCCAAGCCCATGAGGCCATCTGGTTGCGCATCGCATTTCATAACACCGCAGCCGGGCCCAGACATTGGTGGCTCGACACCGGCAGTTTCGTCGATAGAAGTATGGACCTGTACGCGCCCGATGCAACTGGCGCCTACCAGCGCCAGAGCGCCAGTTCGATGTCGCCGTTTTTTGAGCGCCCTTTGCCATTAAAAACGATTGCCTTCCCTTTACATTTGCAATCAGGTACTGATGCCGTCGTGTATATCCGGGCCAAGGTTGCCTCGGGATTAATCATCAATCCGAAAATCTGGGAGCCGCAGGCTCTGCAACACAAGTTGGGGACCGAACGCAACCACTGGTTGGTCTATCTGGGTGCGGCGGGTGCCTTGGTTCTTTTCAATTTGTTGCTGGGGATTGTTTTGCGGGACCGCCTCTACGCGCTGTATGCGTTATCGTGCATGACCGTCACATGGAGCGTATCCTCATTTTTTGGCGGTTTTGGCGCTGCTTTTGAATTACTGTGGCCGAACTGGCCCGCGTTCCAACGCTTCAGCGTGGATAGTGCCACTGTAGCTGCAATCGTTACCGGCGCCATCTTCATTGCATCGCTGCTGGACCTGCGCCATCAAACGCCGCGTCTGTTTAAAGCGCTGGTAGCGACAACGGGGCTATTGCTGATCTGTTGGATCGTTATGCATACCGTCGGACCTTTGAGATTCAACCCCGGCCTAGCCAGTTCAATGGTGGGAAACATTGCGCCTTTTTACGTTCTGGCAGCTGCACTAACTGTTTTGCTTCTGCTCATTTCTATCGTTCGTCTGGCTTGGCGAGGAAGCCGTCCTGCTCGATTCCTGGTTCTTGCTGGAATGCCCGTCGGAATTGTGGGATTGGCCATGAGTCTGCTGCAGGCACTGTATCCGTTAAGTAACGAATTGATGATGTGGGCCTCACTGTTTGAAATGCTGACGATGGCATTGGCGCTGGCCGACCGCTTTCAGCAGGACCGTGCCGAAAAACTGCGGGCGCAGGCGGCACTCCTGGCCGGGTTGCAAGCATCGGAAAGGGCAATGGAAGGCAAGGTTGTCATGCGCACCCAGGAACTGAGTGAAGCGTTGGCCCAGCAACAAATCGCCGTGGCGCAAAACGTTTACCTGGTTGCCCAACTCACGGTCCAAAAGGACGTCGCGGAGGCAGCGACGCTGGCCAAGTCGCGTTTTCTCGCCGCCGCCAGCCATGATCTGCGGCAACCAACCCATGCGCTCGGCCTGTTCATCGCCACCCTCCAATCGATGGCGCAACGCCCGGACATCAAGGCAACTGACGTAGAGCATATCGCCGGGCGGCTGCAAACCGCCCTCAGCGGCTTGGGGCGACTGCTCAACGGCCTACTCGATGTCTCGCGCCTCGATGCCGGCGCCGTCGAGGTCCGCAAGCAAGTGGTCTCTCTGGACAGCGAACTGACTAACATCAACAACGCTTTCTCCGGCCCGGCCAACGCCAAGGGCCTAAATTTTAAAGTGCGCTTGCCAGCTGCATTGTCGGTAGACACTGATCCGGTGCTACTGCATCAGGTCCTTTCGAATCTCGCGGCCAATGCCGTGCGCTACACCCAGCATGGCCGCATTCTGATCGGATGCCGCCGACGCGCAGATGAAGTCGAGATCCAAGTGTGGGACACTGGCATCGGCATTGCGCAAGACCAGCACGAAAAAATCTTCGAGGAGTTCTATCAGATTGGCAACGTCGCCCGTGATCACGAACAGGGGCTGGGATTGGGATTGGCGATCGTGCAGCGCTCTGCCGGTTTGCTGGGAACACGGCTCAAGCTTAACTCGACACTCGGGAAAGGATCAGTGTTTTCATTCACGCTGCCCCGCGTCGATGTCACCTCCGCGGCGCAGCATCGGGAGCCAACGCGGTCTCATGCAGGTCGGCGCAGCGCCACGGTTATCGTCATCGACGATGACCCCGACGTGCTCGACGCGGTGCGGATATTACTGTCGAATTGGGGACATCTTGTCATTGCCGCCAATACGTTGGAACAGGCAGTAGAAGCGGCAGGCAAGCAGATGCAGGAAATCGATTTGATTTTATCCGATTACCGATTAGCCGAAAATGTGAATGGCGCCGATGCCATCCGCGCCGTTCTGGCGCGAGTCGGACGAGCGATCCCTGCCGTCATTATCACTGGCGATACCTCTCCGGAACGGATACGTGAAGCGAGCGCAAGCGGTTTCAGGCTGCTGCATAAACCGCTTGATCCGCAGGCATTGAATGCACTGATGGAAGAGTATGACGTATAAGGGAGGCGGCTGTATCCAACATGGCGTCGGTCAATTTGAACCCTTCCAATCACGCGCCATCCGCTAGATCCCGCCCCGCTGGGCCTGCGATGGATCAATCCAGTCAAGTTTTACTGCTCCGAAGACATATTGAAACACTTGGGCATCAAAGGGCAAACGCTTTGCCTGATGTTGGACGATTTTAAATTCTGGAAGAACAAAAATCCTCGATGGGAACCGCCTCATCGTTCAACCCGGATATCCATACTGTAACTCAGTGCATTTTGATGATGCTTCACGCGAACTGGAAGACCAGCCCGACTGACTGCTAACGCCCCAAAGCGGTCTGTCGCGCCTCTACGAAGCAGACACTCAAAGTTAGCGCATTATTGGTTTTTGCGCTCTATCCCTTATTTTAGGAGTGCGCGACGATGAGACACCTCCAGGCATAAAGACGGACTGAGGACGGTCAGGTTTCGCCGGCCATTGGCGCTTGGATGTCCGAAGTAGTATCAACGCCCGTCTGGAAGCTGGCACTCATTCATTTCATGGACTTTGTCGCAAAATGCATACAAACATGCAGAAGCGTCTCTTTAATGACGCAACGACCAGATGGAGTTTCGAGTACTATTAAACGAATAGTTGCCGAAAGTAATTTCTAACCTGATGGAATGGTAATGTTAAAAAAATTCATCCGTATTGGTTCATGGAACATCGGTGCCAGATTAGCACTCTTTATGTTTATTATTGTCGGTGCGACATTAGTTACTCTTATCGCATTAATCAATTACAGCACTAATCAACAAATCGAACAACGAACCGCTCTTGATGTCACTGACAAAACAAAAATGGTGGCCGATATGTTGAATATTTTTGATGCTGGTCTTCGATCACAAGTCAGCGTCGACGCCAAAATTTTCGAGGGCAGTTTCAAAGGCGCAGTTGGGCTTGATCCATCACGTTCCATTGATGTTGCCGGAACCGCTACACCAGTTTTGAAATCGGGCGACGGTGACCTCAACGGAAATTTTCCTGTGTTGGATCAATTCACCAGCCTGTCAGGAGCGATAGCAACGCTGTTCGTCAAGAAAGACAACGACTTCATACGGGTCTCAACATCACTGAAGAAGGAAAATGGTGAACGTGCGGTCGGCACTGTGTTGGATCATACGAACCCAGCTTTTGAAATCGTTAGCGGCGGCAAAAGTTATGTGGGTATCGCGACCTTATTCGGAAAACAATATATGACGCAATACGACCCCATTATCGACAGCGGGGGAAAAGTTATCGGCATATTTTTTGTTGGCGTCAATTTTACAGAGGCGATTACACAACTCAAAGATAAGATTCGGGCCATGAAAATAGGTGACACCGGATATTTTTATGCGCTGGATGCACGGGAAGGAAAAAACCTTGGCACCTTAATTATTCACCCGAGCAAGGAAGGGCAAATAATCCTCGATTCAAAGGACAGCAGCGGGCGTGAATTCATCAAAGAAATACTGGAACGAAAAGAAGGCGTGATACGTTATCCATGGGTCAACACTGAGCGCGGCGAGTCGGAAACACGAGAAAAGATCGTCGCGTTTATGCCGATAAAAAACTGGAATTGGATCGTGGCCGGGGGTGTCTACACCGACGAATTCACGCGAGATGCGACTGCGCTTGCCCATCGCTACGAAGCGATCGGCGTCATTTTATTGCTATGCTTAGGGGGCGCATTGTATTACGTCATGCGTGTGCGTCTTAGCCTCCCCTTGCAGACTGTGATTAATGCCGCAAGAAATTTGGCTCAAGGTGATTTGCGAACCCATATTAGTTCGACACGGGTTGATGAAATTGGCCAATTGATCGAAGCGATTAATAGCATTGGAACAGGCTTGGCGGAAGTGGTCATGCAGGTGCGTGCGAGCACGTCCGAAATTTCTCTGGCTGCCGATGAAATATCAAATGGCAACGCTGATTTATCGGCGCGGTCCGAATCGCAGGCCAGCTCGCTGGAACAAACGGCGGCGTCTATGCAAGAACTGACCGGCACAGTTAAAAAGAATTCCGAGAGTGCCAAGACTGCCAATGATCTGGTGGTTTCGGCAGCTGGTGTTGCCACTAAAGGTGGGCAAGTTGTTTCGCAAGTGATCAGCACGATGGCATCGATTAAGGAGAGCTCAAAGCGGATTGTCGATATTATCAGTGTCATTGATGGAATCGCATTTCAAACCAATATTCTGGCGCTGAATGCCGCTGTGGAAGCTGCCCGTGCAGGCGAGCAGGGGCGTGGCTTTGCCGTGGTAGCTTCCGAAGTGCGTAATCTGGCCCAGCGCTCAGCAGCAGCAGCCAAGGAAATCGCATCCCTGATTCAAGACTCCGTTGCAAAGGTAGATGCGGGCAATTTACTGGCTGAGCAGACTGGAAATACGATGACTGCGATTTTGGAATCTGTCGACAAGGTGACTCACATCATGGCCGAAATTAGCAGCGCCAGTATCGAACAAAGCTCCGGCATTGAACAAGTGAATCAAGCAGTTGGGCAAATGGACGAAATGACACAACAAAACGCTGCCTTGGTGGAAGAAGCTGCGGCCGCAGCGGAAGCCATGAGCGAACAAGTCAATGCAATGGCAAAAATAGTCGGCGTGTTCAAGATTGAAGAACCAACAGCAACAGTAACAAAGCGTCTGCAAAAGTCAGCTGTGTCATATTTGTAAAAAAATAGTATCAACCAGGAGCTCTTTTTCTATGTCTTTTTCTCGTTTTTTTAAAAATAAAATATAGCACATATGGCTCAAATAGATGAGCGCGCCAGGCGCTGTTGTGTGATGTCATATTTATAAGCCGGAGGAAAGAGCCGCTCGAAAAAAGCGATTGGAGTATTGATGGTACTCATTTTTCTCGCTCGCTGATAGACGATTCCAAGTGCTGGTATCAACATAATCTCTCTCAATAAAATCAAAGGCGTAACCGAATGACGGCTCATGGCCGCTCTAAGACAAAGCATGCAGCTTTTGCTGCTCCTCTGACACAGGCCAAATGAGTGCTGTGGTCTGCTGCTGCCAACCTAGCTTCAAATAGAACTCCTCTTTACCTGGAGCAGCAGTTAATGTGATAAATTTATAGCCCACCAATTGTGACCTAAGGTAATTTACAATTTCTCGCCCAAGACCAGATTGTTGACTGTCAGGTTTCACTACAACGTCGACCAAAAGCGCGTAGTACTTGCCATCGTCCATCGTTCTTCCGAACGCGACTAATTCGTCTCCATCGTATACGAATATGACGAAGCTACTTTTTTCAAAGGCGGAACAAATCTCTGAGGGCTGACGGTTGCCCCAGCCCACTTGTTGAAATAGTGAAGCAACTACTTCCCAGTCAACTTTCTGGGTTGTGAATACAAAGTTCAAATTTCACTCCAATACTATTAGATTAGGTTTAAGAAAGAGCAATAGTCGGTTACATTTCTAAAATTGACGAAAAAAATGAAGGGTCGCTGCTGGCCGATTGTGAGCGGTCGTCTCGCCGCTATCAACAGCGCTTGCCGAACCAACGTCACGCTCTTTCATTTTGGGGCGTGAAGCCTACTTATTCATCAAATGCCGTTTGCGCTTACACCATTTCGCAAAACAGACCCAAGTTATCAATGGAAAAATCCAAAAAATGACGATTGCAAAGTAAGGGAGATTCGATCTCGAAGCAGCCAGAATAGCTGTAATTAATATAGAAAATGCGAATAAAATTGTGGTCCAAATTTTCTGCAGTGCCGTAACCTTCGAAACAAGAAGATAAAGAAAAAATGCCAAAATCAACCCCATAAAGGGCAATATTACTGCCAAAAATAATATGTCCATTTTCCCCAATTTGCTGTCCTTTGTTGGTACCGAAGCTGATTTATTCCGATTAAGGCGGACATGCAAAGCTTTGGCGTTCGCTTTGAGCCGGGCCGGATAAAACAAGATCTTTACCGTTGCTATCAACCTCAGAGTGGTAGTCAAAAGTATTCCAGCTAAAGCCAGCGACAATGCCATATTTCTTGCCTGTGCTTCGTAAAGCGCACCACTGATTTTTCAAATCTTCTTCCAAAATCATATAGTTCGCAATTGCTGTGCGTGGACTGGCAGCGAGAATAGTATCCAGTTCAGCGGGGGAGCCAATGTTTTTCAGTAATAGCCTTATCGGATTATTGGCAGCCTTACCGTTATTGAAGCGGACAATGAAATCGGATAATGGCGTAGCCCCGTTACCGTACCCGGCGCGGTATAAATTATCTACTTCCACCGATACCACACCCAAGGGCTGTAGATCGCGGCGTTGGTGCACTTAAAAGTTGAAGTAAAAAGTACCCCAACTCCGATCATTAATGCAGGAACTTTCTGACTACGGACGGAGTTTGGGCGTCCAGCAGCGAGCATGCGATTTAACACAGCAACACCGACGGCGGCCTCGGTTTTTTGC
>NZ_JBEONQ010000055.1:0-24246 GCF_040544445.1 Undibacterium sp. GrIS 1.8
CCAATACTGGGATCGGCGGCATTACCCCGAAACAAAAGCTAGCACTTGCCGCTTAGCCTCTACTTATCGGCCGCATTAAAAATGGGGGGATTACCATGTAAGCTATTTGGTGAAAAGCGAATTCCTTAACCTTGCTTTAGCCAGGCTATAGAAAATATATTCTGTTCTTGTAAAATGTGCACTCATTCCATAATACTCAAATGCCATTCTCGAACGGTCCAAAGCAGAACCTTCTGCTCGCAGCATTGCCCCTCGCGGAGTTCAATCGATTACTTGAAGATTTAGAACTTGTCGATATGGGTTTAGGTGAAGTTTTATATAGCCCCGGAAGCATAATGCAGTGTGTCTATTTTCCCACTACAGCGGTTGTATCTCTACTTTACGTCTTAGAGTCCGGGTCATCAGCAGAAATTGCCATTGTGGGTAACGAGGGTATTCTCGGGATTTCTCTTTTTCTGGGTGAAGTGACCACCCCCAGCCACGCCGTAGTGCAAAGTGCTGGGCAAGCATATCGACTAAAAGCAAAATTGTTGAATATTGAATTCAACAGAGGCGGTCCGGTGCTTCGCCTTCTACTTCGATATACTCAAGCTCTGATAACTCAGATGACACAAACTGCAGTTTGCAACCGACATCATTCAATCGAGCAACAACTTTGCCGTTGGCTATTATTAAGCATTGACCGTTTGCCAAGTAATTCGGTGCACATGACTCAAGAACTCATCGCCAATATGTTGGGGGTCCGAAGAGAAGGTGTAACGGAAGCTGCCGGTAAATTACAGAAAAAAGGACTTATTCAATATGCGAGGGGTCAGATTAATGTGATTGATCGGCCTAAGTTAGAACAAGCAGTTTGCGAGTGCTACGTTGTGGTTAAGAAAGAATTTGATCGGTTAATTAGTGACATTCCCAACGGAGATCCTTTGCACATTTTAGGACAATCGGATCGTCGTAAAGTGTTTAAAAGCGTTCGTCAAAAAAATAGTAGCGATCGGAGGGATGAAAGCTGAAAGCGTATTCGGTTTATCTTTGTTTCGCAAATTTCATTTCTCATTTCTTTGGTCTAGCTCGATGACATTACGTCATTCTTTAAACAAATCCTTTGGCGAGAGGAATGCAGCAAAGCAGTCAAATAAAGGCAAAGCTAGAAACTCCTCGCTAATTCGTCTTACAGTGCGCGCAGCAATTTGAATACGGCTTCCCACAAAAAATCGATAATCTCCGTTTATGTGAAACGCTTCTTCGTCTCATCTATTTGCTGAATCGTATTCCCTCTGATTCTCTCAATTACACAAATTTGAGTACACGTCGCCGCTATTCCTTCAATTTGAATAGATATCTAGCAAAATAGCCTAATGCGAACGCGACAGTTAATGTTTGAAGCGGTCGCTCTCCTACATTCTTTCTTAATACTTTATAAATTTGTTTTTGAGACAGATATAGTTTTTCTGAAACATCTCCAAATGTTTTAATACTTACCTCTAAGGCGCATGTAAGTCGATCAACTGAATCAGCTTTCTGGTCTTCTAAATTCTGTGATTTTTCATGAATATTTTTTGTATCAGGTATTAAACCGTCACTCAATTCAATCATGTCATATTTGTCGGAATCTAACGATGCGCTTGCATTTTCAGCATCATGAATATTTGGTAAATCTAATTTTTGATTACTTGTCATTTTGGTTCCTAATATATCGATTAGTACGAAAAATAAAATTATTAACAGATTTACTAAGTGTCTTTGTATCTATTAAATATCCGTAGGAATTAAAATCTTCAAGTGAGTTTTTCTCTATTTAGGTTTTGATGAAACCTAATGTCGGCAAATTGCCTCCCTCGCCGTCCCACTTAGAAATTTCGTCTTTCTCTAATTTTTTTTCAACTTGCTTTTGACGGGATAGATATTTTCCAACCACGGTTAATATTGTCAATGAGGCTATCGCAGAGGCGATAATTATTGTCTGTTTGTTCTTCATCAAATTCTCCAATTGCAGTTGGTTTTAGTAATTCGAGGCAACATGCGTCTTAGTCCAAGTTACCTACTTTTTACGGAGTTAGTTACTTGAATTACCTAAACTTTGGGTACCGAGCTACGCCAAGTACCTGTTGTGGGGGCGTAATCCTCGATTTGTAGCTTGCTTTCTTTGGCAGATCGTCCCGCCCAATCGGTACGAAAAGCACTCGGTTCTCCTATTGGATCTTTCCTTAGACCATATTGAACTTGATATTCCAAGGTCGTCTGTGCGGTAGTTCGCTTAACCGAAAAAATATTAAACCGATTAAATAGCGTGCTGAAGAGGCCGACACCAACTAAATAAATAGCTGTTAAATATATTTTTTAATGATACATAGTCGTATAAAGAGACCAATAAAAAGTACGAGAATATTGCATTTAATATTAACTTTCGCCAAGGAAGTGGCGACAAGAAGATGACCGAACAAAATATTTTTTGCATACTGTTTTCATTGCTATATAAGACATTTTTAGTAGCGAAAGATCATGAAAAAAATATCCTGAACAACATAAACTTGAACATATAAGTTGGCTGACAGCTGCTGTCCTCGGTGCGAACGAAGGCATCGTCTCCACCTCCAGTTTGATTTTAGGTGTTGCTGCTTCCAATGCGAGCCACACTAGTATTTTGGTTGCTGGCGTGGCGAGTCTGGTCGCGGGTGCAATGTCAATGGCAACCGGAAGAGCTGGTCTGTTGCCGGGATCTCAATCTGTTTTCTGGCGGTTCTTGGTGGACTTGCCGCTTATACTGGCGGTGCCAACGTTGTGAAAGGATCTGTACGAGTGATGGGTTGGAGCGCTTTAACAATGACTCTAACCTATGCTGTGGGCAACGTATTGGGAAGCGTTCAATAATTTAACGTAAAACTGTCATTGCAAATTGTGACCTGTAAATTACCAATGAGAGCCATCAAATCACAATCATTATGAACATGAGCTGATATGGTAACGAATGTATCTTCAAAGCAGGTCATCTACGCCGCATTGATCGGAAATATTTTAATTACTATTATCAAAACTGGCGCTGCTACTTGGACCGATAGTGCCGCTATGTGGAGTGAGGCTATTCATTCGTTTGTGGATACCGGCAATGAATTATTGCTGCTGTATGGCATGCGCCGCGCTGAACAACAGGCCGATATAGAGCACCCAATCGGCTACGGGCGCGAGCTCTATTTTTGGAGTTTTATTGTCGCTTTGCTGGTATTTGCTCTTGGTGCGGGCGTCTCAATTTATGAAGGTGTTTTGCATTTGATGAAGCCTCAGTCAATCACCGACCCCATCGTGAGTTATGTAGTCTTAGGACTAGCCTTTATGTTTGATGGTGCGTCTTGGTTGATCTCACTGAACCAGTTTAAAGCGTCCAAGGGTACACTCGGATATTACGACGCATTTCGTCGAAGCAAGGATCCCGCCTCTTTTATTGTTCTATTTGAAGACAGCGTGGCATTGATCGGGATTGTGACTGCTGTAATTTCCACTTATCTGGCAACTAGTTTAGGTCTACTGGCGTCTGATGGGATCGCTTCTATTTTGATAGGAACAATACTCGCAGGCACCGCAGGCTTGCTGGCACGGGAAAGTAAAAGTTTGTTGATCGGAGAACGTGCAGACCACCAACTAAGTGCTTCATTGCTGAGCATCGCTAATCAACTCTCGCCGTCAGTAACAACTAACGGCGTATTGACGGTACAACTTGCGCCGGATCAAATACTCGCTGCGATGAGTATCGAATTTGCAGATAATCTCAAAACATCACAGATTGAAACTCTGGTCGTCGATATTGAGCGCCTGATTCTTGTAATGCATCCCGAAGTCGTCACCTTTTTTGTCAAACCACAAACTGCTACTGCCTTTAAAGAGTCTTTGCAGCTACGTTTTGGGTTGCTTGATTCTTTGCCAGAAAAAACTAACTAGCAATATCGTCCATACCCTTAAGTTCAAATTAGGATGAGCAAATGTGCCATTCGCATCAGATGCAATTGCCCATTCGCTCTGATTCAATTCTGCTAATTTCCCCCTTTTTTTAATTACGTCACCTGGGTTAGGTAGCGCACAGACAAGCATTGTTTTCGCGCCTACCTTGTTTCCACCTGATGATAAAAAAACAAACCAAAATGAAATCTCCAGGCAGGACATTTACGATTTTTTAGACTGATTCTGATTTTTTACAATGGAGAATGTTAATGGAAATCATTATTTTTGATACTAAAGGGATGACCCGTGGTATTCGCCTAGGGCAAATATATCGCGCGCTTGAAGGGATCGATGGCGTAAGTAATACCGCACTTTCTTTACGTGACGGAAAAGCGATTTTGTCTACTGACCCTGCCTGCGTAACCGCATCACAAGTAGTAGAGGTTATTGAAAGACTCGGTTACCACGCCAACATTCATTTGTCCTAAGCAGTACACCGTACAGATTAGAGTTTTATAACAGCTCAAGCTGATCGTTCTTTTACCTGAATGAAAGTCAAAAATGAATACCGATACACAAATTCAAAAGGACGTTCTTGCTGAGTTGAAATGGGAACCGTCTGTCGATGCTTCTCATATCGGAGTTGAAGTTTCTGATGGAGTAGTCACACTCGCTGGCCAAGTCAGGACCATTACTGAAAAATGGGATGCAGAGCGAGCAGCGCAGCGCGTTTACGGTGTTAAGGCATTGGCGGTCGAAATCGATGTCAGACTTCCAGGGACTAACCAAAGGACAGATAGCGATATTGCACGTACTGCAAAATATACACTTGAATGGTTGACGTATGTACCAAACGACGCGGTTAGCGTCGTTGTTGAGAATGGCTTTATCACCTTAACTGGCGAAGTTGATTGGGAGTATCAGAGAAAAGCGGTGATTGGCGCAGTGCGTAATCTAATGGGAGTTACCGGATTGAGCGATCAAATTATGATTCAATCGAACGTCTCATTGAGTGCGATCAAATCAGATATTGAAGCGGCATTAGGGCGTCGTGCTCATACAGATGTAAAAAATATCTTCGTTACCGTTAATGGTAACGAAGTCACTTTGTCTGGAACCGTCCATAGTTGGTTGGAACGTGATCTGGCTGTCCATTCAGTTTGGGGAACACTAGGCGTAAAAAATGTGGTTGATCAAACCACTATCCGTGAATAATTATTGTTAAGAGTGGCCTTATTGCTAAGTCGCGAGTATCTATTTGTATCGTTTGGAGTCCCACCCCGTGGCTTATAGTTCCGTCATCGAAAATGTGGGAGTAGATACCTTAGTAATAATGAATAAACGATAGATTCACTCGTTTCTGCTTTTAATGCCGATATTGAACCAAAGTATTTAGTTAATTTCTCAAACCCTGAGATAGTAATTGAACGTATTGGGAACTTAATACTCCGAGATTTTTGGAGTGCGCCATAGTCCGAAAATATCCCACCCTTCCTGGCAATCTTCAGCAACTTTTTTCATATTGGCTACCATGAAACCTACAACACAACTGCATCAACTTGGACAAAGTCTCTGGCTCGACAATATCACACGTGATCTTTTGAGTAGTGGGATCCTAGCGCACTACTTGGCAGAGTTATCGATCACGGGATTGACTTCGAATCCAACTATTTTTGATCAGGCGATCAGGCATACCGCTGCTTATGATGCAGATATTCATCAAAAGTTGGAAGAGGGAAAGTCTACTGAAGCCATTTTTTTTGAATTGGCGATGAGTGATCTAAGACACGCAGCAACATTACTTCTTCCGATATTTAAGATCACTGACAGCGTGGATGGCTGGGTATCATTGGAGGTGTCTCCATTGTTAGCAAACGATACAGAGGGAACAATTGAAGAAGCTAGGCGTTTGTATAAAGCAGCAAATTGCCCTAATTTATTCATCAAAATTCCGGGCACCCCCGCAGGGCTGAAGGCGATCGAAGAATCGATTTTTGCTGGCATAGCAGTGAACGTGACATTACTATTCTCTGTAAAGCAATATCTTGCAGCAGCAGAAGCTTATCTTTGCGGTATTGAAAGACGAATCTCAGCCGGTCTTGACACGAAAGTGTTTTCGGTAGCGTCCGTTTTTGTCAGCCGCTGGGACACTGGGGTAAAGCAGGAAATCTCACCTCAATACCATAATCAGTTGGGCATTGTGATGGCGATGCTGATTTATAAAAACTATCAAATACTCATGACATCTGTGCGCTGGCAGAAAATCCTGCAATCAGGTGCTTGCCCACAACGGCTATTGTGGGCAAGCACAGGGACTAAAGATCTTACGGCACCAGATACCTTGTATGTCGATGCTTTAGTGGCTCCGGGAAGTATCGTTACCGTTCCTGAAAAAACCTTACTTGCCTTCGCAGATCATGGTAATCCGGAAAGCGTATTACCTATCGACGGCGGACTTGCCTCTGCAGTATTAGAAGAATTCAGACGGGAGGGCGTCGATGACGAAGCTCTGGCGGAGCGACTGCAAGTTGAAGGAGTTGCGTCATTCGTCAAGTCTTGGGAGGCTTTGCTTTCAATAATTAACGAAAAGGGACGAAAGCTTGCGAATGTTGAAATTTCGGAACAGTGGGAAAGTAGCAACTCCGGTGAATAAGCCTACTAAGCGTACTTTTGTGAGCGATCTCATTTTCCAAGCTGCGTCCGATAGCTCTTTAGGATTTCTTACCTGGAGTTTAAATTGAACGAGTCTGAGCAATTTTCTGAGCTGGAAATCGATGAGCGATGTATTAATACCTTACGTACTTTATCAATTGATGCAGTACAAAAAGCCCAGTCAGGTCACCCTGGCACATCAATGGGCGCAGCGCCAACTGCGTATTGTTTGTGGCAATATTTTTTACGGTATGATCCTGAAGACTCGCAATGGATTAATCGTGATCGTTTTGTCTTATCCGCTGGTCACGCCTGTGCTTTGCTATACAGCTTACTTCATCTGACAGGGATAAAAGCTCAGTCGTCAAGTTATCCACCCGGCGATCGGCTGGCAGTCACTCTGGAGGATTTAAAGAGTTTTCGACAAGCAGGAAGTCGCTGCACCGGACACCCTGAATACGGCTGGACTTCTGGAGTTGAAACTACTACAGGGCCGCTAGGGCAAGGGTTGGCAAGCAGTGTCGGCATGGCGATCTCAGAGCGCTGGTTAGCTGCGACCTACAATCGCCCTGGCTTTGATCTATTCAACCATCATATATATGCTTTATGTGGTGATGGCGACATGATGGAAGGCGTCAGCAGCGAGGCGGCATCGCTGGCGGGGCATCTGAAATTATCTAATCTGTGCTGGATTTATGATGACAACAACATCAGTATTGAAGGAGCGACCTCAATCACTTTTACGGAAAATGTTGCGGCTCGCTTCGTCGCTTATGGTTGGCAGGTACTCAAAGTCAAGAATGCTAATAATTTGACTGCCTTAACAAAGGCTTATCAGATCTTTGCAGATTCAGATAAACGAGAAGAGCATCAGCAACAAACGCATGACGAAAATGAGGACAGACCTACTCTCATCATTGTCGAAAGCCACATTGGCTACGGCGCACCACATAAGCAGGATACGCGCGAAGCCCATGGAGAGCCTTTAGGTGAAGATGAAGTCCGTCTGACAAAACTATTCTATGGATTTAAACCTGATTTACAATTTGATGTACCTGAAGGGGTGATTGATCATTTTAAAAAGCGATTCGCATCGCGTGGTGTATTAGCTCATGCGGCTTGGAACACGTTGATGTTGGCCTATCGCCAGGAATATCCTGCGTTAGCCTCAGAAATTGATCTCATGCAAGAGCGTAATCTGCCTGAAGGCTGGGAGACGGCCTTACCCATTTTTGATGCTGATGAAAAGGGTCTTGCTACGCGTGATTCATCAAGTGTTCTATTGAATGGGCTGGCACGCAAAATACCTTGGCTATTGGGTGGGGCTGCTGATCTGTCGCCGTCGACTAAAACTCAACTCAACTTACTGGCACCGAGTAATTTTCAAGCGATTGGTCAAGCACAGGAAGGCAATTATGCCGGACGTAATTTTCATTTTGGTGTGCGTGAGCATGCAATGTGTGCCATTGGGAATGGGATGAGTTTATACGGCTTGCGTCCGTTTACCTCTAGTTTTCTCATCTTTACTGACTATTGTCGCGCCGCACTTCGACTCAGCGCGATGATGGAGCTACCTTTAATTTATATCTGGACGCATGATTCGATTGGTATGGGAGAGGATGGCCCCACTCATCAACCGATAGAGCAACTCGCCTCGCTTCGCGCCATGCCAGGCATGGTGGTGTTGCGGCCAGCAGATGCGAATGAGGTGGTGGAAGCCTGGCGAGTAATAATGCAGCTAAAACAAACACCTGTTTGTTTGGTATTGACACGGCAAACGGTACCTACCTTGGATCGTTCTATCTATGCCAGCGCGAATGGTCTTGCTCAAGGCGCCTATATTTTGGCGGACGCTCCAGGTGGTCAAGTGGATGTACTGCTGATCGCAACAGGCAGCGAGGTAGGACTTTGTATTAAAGCATACGAACAGTTAAAGAGTGAGGGCATACATGCTCGCGTCATCAGCATGCCATCATGGGAACTATTTGAAAGCCAACCGCAATCCTACAAAGATAAAATACTGCCTCCGTCAATCAAAGCAAGACTCGTTGTAGAGGCGGCCTCAACATTTGGATGGGAGCGGTACGTCGGTTTGGACGGTAGTATTTTAGGCTTGCATACCTTTGGTATCTCTGCCCCGATGAAAGTGTTGTTAAGACAATTTGGACTTGAGACGGAGCATGTCGTCGCCTCTGCCAAAGTACAAATTATTTTAGATCGCAAATGAAAATTACGTCTTATCTTATCTTTTGAGGTGACGTAATCTGGTTTAACTTTGCACTATATTTTTTGTTTTAAGTACGCTGGTTAAATTGGTTGCCTGTTAACGATGCAGTTTGAAACTAGGTAATTTTTTTGCTAATTTTAATTTGTGCTTCACGTCAAATTTGACTACCTCCTCCACTCCCCGTTCTCCGTGCAAATCTGTATCAACTAATCCATTATTTAAATCGACAAAAGCCTGCTTCATTTTTTTATTTGGCTTGCTTGGATGCTGTTCGACACTCTCATCACGTTCATGAGGTAATTGTGGAATAAGTTTCTTGATGGTTAAGTCTTTCCCGTATTCGTTGCCATTTTTTTTAGTCATGATATTTTCCAAAATTAAAGTATCAAATTACTTAAATTTTTTACTGGTTTTTGTTAAAACAGCAGCTTTTAACAAACTTACAAACTCTAGTCTTTCATAACATCTCAAATCAGTTTCCAAATTACGCCAAGTATTATTTTTAATCCGTACGATAGCCAACATAGAGTAATACTTCTTCGCTGAACGTCGTTAGCCTACGTGTTACGGATCCGATAAGGGTAGGGTTGCGCCAGAACTCAATAACACACTAAGTTCATCTGCTAGCATAGGTCGAGCCAAATAAAATCCTTGTCCTTGCTCACATCTTTGAGAAAGTAGATAGTCGTGTTGTTCAGACGTTTCAATTCCCTCTGCAATAACGCACATCTTAAGGGATCTCCCCATATTAATTACAGCGCTTACTAGGGTTCCGTCGTCTGGATCGTTGGTAAGCTGTCGAATGAATGATTGGTCGATTTTAAGATTATTAAAAGGGAATCGTCTCAAGTAGCTAAGACTAGAGTAGCCGGTTCCGAAATCATCGAGTGCTAACTTGATTCCCAAATCAGAAAGCGCTTGCAATACGGAGTAGGCAGAATCAGCATTCTGTATTAATACACTCTCTGTAAGCTCAATTTCCAAATAGCGAGCTTCGACGTTAGTCTCACGCAGTACACACAGTATGTTTTTTAGGAAATCGTCTGCCCGTAACTCAAGGGCCGAAGTGTTTATCGAAATCACGATCGCAGGAAAACCTTCTTTTATCCAAAGTTGCGCCTGACGGCAAGCAGTGTGTAGAACCCATCGACCAATTTGTATTATCAAACCGCATTCTTCTGCGATCGATATGAACTGTCCCGGCAATAAAAAACCTCTTTCGGGATGTTGCCATCGAATAAGCGCCTCAACTCCAACTACGATACCAGTGTTTAAACACACTTTAGGTTGATAATGAAGAATAAATTCGTCTCGTTCTAACGCTCTACGCAAGCTAGTCTCAATCGATTGCCGTTCGATTGCTCTATCGTTCATTCCTTGTTCAAAAAATTTAAAATTATTACGCCCATATTGTTTTGCGTGGTACATCGCAATATCAGCGTTTTTTAAGAGTGTTCGAGTATCGTCCCCATCATCAGGATAAATACCAATACCAATACTTGCGCCAATAAAAATCTCATTTTGCTCAACCAAATGAGGTAATTCGAGTGACATCAAGATTTTTTTTGCACTTAGCGCTGCATATTCCGCATGCTCAATTGAAGGTAGAAGAACAATAAATTCGTCTCCTCCTTGGCGACTGATTGTGTCTGATTGACGTACACAATCTAGCAAGCGTTTTGCGACTGATTTAAGCAAGCCATCACCGGTTGCATGCCCTAAAGAATCATTAATATATTTAAAATGATCAAGATCTATAAACATCACTGCAAGTTGCTTTCCTTGACGATGTGCTAATTCGATCGCTTGAGTGAGTCTGTCTTGCAATAACATGCGATTTGGTAGATCAGTAAGGGCGTCGTGATGCGCTAAATGATTTAACTTTGCTTTAGTATTTTCTATTTTTTCAACCAATTTTTGTGATTCGATTGATGCTATCACCAAGTGGGCGTTTGCCTGCTGCAAGACTGTTAATTGGTTATCAGTTTCAAACGGATTTATGGATTCAATTAGTATTTTGTTTTCGCGCAGAATTGCTCCTACTTCCCTTATGTTCGCTACGTCCTCGCGTGCTTGTACTGTTCCTTCACGCTGCTGCGCCGCATCTTCACGTAAATGTGCAGTATTTTCTCTTGCCGAAGCCAATTTCTCGCGGCTTAAAACAATTGCCTCATCTTCTTGCAAGGCATGTTCTCGTACGATAATATCTTCCACGGGTACGCTAGTGAGTTTGATGATCGGAACTGTGGGCTCATTTTCGTGATTATCCTGAGCCGCATTTTCTGGTTCGTCCTTATTCATGATTATTCCAGATTCTTGAACCGTCATTGTTGATCGCTAACTGTGGGTGACCAGTAAGTATGCCTTCGTAGGCAGATAATGATTCTCCTAATAGGATGCCGTCGTCGGTAATGTCGAATAAACGAATTTCTTTACTATGATTACTTCCACGTACTTTTACAACGGAGATTGCACGCTTAAATTGACCTTCAAGTTCAATATATCTTTGCATGACGATAGCATCTGCTAAAAATGCGCTGCCAAAGGGACTAAAACGTAAATCGGCATATCGATCTTCTAATTCGGAGGTCATCAAAATGGTTACACCCATACCAGTCAGTTCTGCAATCATTCTATAAAGTGATCCTCTAAAGTCTTCTTGAAATTCCGGTGCCAAGGCTAATTCAAACCCGGACAAAGAATCGATCACAACACGCTTGGCTTGCAATTTTTTAATCATATCTATCAAGTCGTGGAGTGTCTGATCAATAGACAGATCGAGCGACCTTGTGTCGATAACACCTACTTTCATGTCTCTTACTAAAGAATTTAACTGACCACTTAATAGTTGGCTTGGACTTTTCTCGAATGCGGCAATTACCCCTTTCTCGCCATTTCGCACACCCTCAGCCAAAAATTCCGTAGCTAATATTGTTTTCCCCGAGCCCGAGGGTCCGACTACTAAAAGTGAATAGCCCATGGGTAGTCCACCACCCAGCATCACGTCCAAACCTTTGACTCCTACAGAAACTCGCTTATCTGTCACAGAGGAAGTTGTCGACAAACTCACTGTCTCGCCAGGATTAATGATGGCTCGTGGATAAATTTGGATTCCTAAATTACTTATGCGAAATGTATGTAAGCCGGGAGCGTGAGCATGACCACGCAACTTAATTACTTGGATTTTGCGTACGACGGAGTTCCGGTGCAAATTTTGGGATAACCAAATTATTCCGTCTGCAATAGTAAAAACTGGACTGGGCTCAGATCCGGGTACCACATATTCCCCTATCAAAAAGGTAGTTGCTTGCCAACTAGACATTTGTATTCCCAGCTTCTGTACAAACTGCTGTAAAGAGGATGTATGGCTGATATTTTCATTGTCGGAGTCGATGACTGACCTAAAGGAATCAACAAATATCAGACCCGGAGAATAATTTTTTACTTCTTTTTCGATGCGCTTCAGCACGCTGTTAAAACTTTCCTCCATCAGTTCGACCGATAAATTAATAAAGTGAATTGACTCTCTCACTTTCTCTAGATTAAAAAAAGGAAATTGCTGTTGGTATCGAAGCATTTTTATTGCTGGTTCTCCCGATGTCGTAAAGAACAACGCACGATTATCAGGACTAGCTAGTGAAAACATAATTTGGTGTGCAAGAGTGGTTTTCCCACTGCCTGGAGCACCCGCAATGAGATTGAATGAAAACTCAGGGATACCTCCGCCCAGCAAATTGTCGAGCCCTGGTACGCCAGTTTTTAATTGGCGAATATTTACTTTTTCATTCATTTTTTAGCCCTAGGTTAATGTCGCGCAAATTACTATTTACGTACTAAACTCGTAGTATCAGAACTGTTAAATGTTCACCTATTAATGAAGATAAAACGTCAGCCAGCGTCGTCAAAAGTACGATATTTGTTTCGTTTATTTGGGCATTGGTTCTGCCCTGAAAGCTTTTCTCAAGATCGTAGAATCGACTATTTTTGTGATCTTCCGTTAAAGGAACATCACAGGGAATCAATAGTGATTCAATCCTAGCCAGATAAATACTTCTTGCGTAAAGAGAGTCAAAACCCGTTTCGCCTATGACTTCAATAATATTAAATGCGATTTGCTCCCATAAAATTACAGTACCGGCTGAACCTTGCTCAGCAATGGAATCTGCCCTATTTTTAATCATTTGGTGCATCGCAGATATATTCGTTTCCATTTGGATCAATTCCGTAATTTAGCTGTAGGTTAATATTGTTGGATGTGTCCTAAGAAATTTGAATTTACGGTTCTACCTTTAAAGTTTTTCCATTAATTTGGGAACAAAAAGTGGTAGGACTCATTAAAAAGTTAGCAAGAGCAAAAAAAGGTACGCGTAAGAACTAAGTCGGTCTGTGCTCTATCGAACAGATAGAGTTGAAATTTAAAAATACTTTTATCCAATTACGCATCGAATTTTTGAATTTTCATATTTAGTAGTCAGAGTGTATGAAAAAATATAGGCATCAATGTGTGGTACTGCACAAATCGAATTGTTTAATTCTTTTATGCTCGATAAATATCTCTATATTGGGAAAAAATCATGCGCCATACAAAAATAGTGACTCCATTTTTTCTACTAATTAGTTTTTTTGGGGGTGAAAGCGTGTTGTCGCAAACAGTCAACGATATGGCACTAATGGGAAGTAACCCGACTTTACCGAAACCCCAAAAGCAACTAATACCCACGGTTAATATCGCACCCGCAATCGGGTGGCCATTAGGCATGAAACCTGTCGCGCCTCCAGGCTTTTCAGTTACTGCTTTCAGCGTCAATCTTGATCACCCACGGTGGCTTTATGTTCTTCCTAATGGTGATGTTCTAGTTGCAGAAACCAATGCACCTCCCAAGCCTGACGATAGCAAAGGTATCAAAGGCTTTGTGATGAAAAAAGTCATGAAAAAAGCCGGCGCTGGAGTGGCCAGTGCAAATCGAATTACATTATTAAGAGGTATTAATAAGGAAGGTGTCGCAGAAATAAAAACAGCATTCTTAGAAGGTTTAAATTCACCCTTCGGTATGGCATTAGTGGGCGAGGATTTGTATATCGCCGACACTGATGCTGTGTTACGTTTTCCGTATAAAGAAGGCGATACAAAAATTACCTCAAAGCCGGTGAAAATCGCTGATCTTCCTGCTGGAACAATTAACCATCACTGGACGAAAAATATTATTGCTAGCCGAGATGGTACTCGTTTATACGTGAGTGTTGGATCGAACAGTAATGTGGGTGAAAACGGCATAGAAGCAGAAACCAATCGCGCTGATATTTTGGAAATCACGATCAAAACAGGGGCAGTTCGAGTGTTCGCCTCTGGATTACGTAATCCAGTAGGGATGGCCTGGCAGCCAGAAAATGGCAGTTTGTGGACTGCTGTTAACGAGCGGGATGAATTGGGAGACGACCTGGTACCTGACTACATGACCTCTGTAAAAGACGGTGCATTTTATGGTTGGCCATACTGTTATTTTGGACAGAACATCGATACACGGGTGAATCCGCAACGACCTGACTTAGTGGAGAGTGCAATCAAGCCGGATTTTGCATTAGGTGCGCATACGGCATCTTTAGGTCTCACTTTTTATGATGCCAACTTATTTTCTCCTCATTATAAAAACGGAGCATTTATTGGACAACATGGATCTTGGAATAGGAAGTTACATAGTGGCTACAAAGTGATCTTTGTTCCGTTTATGAATGGTGAACCCACCGGTGCGGTTGAGGACTTCCTGACTGGCTTTCTAAGTAGAAATCATGAAGCGTATGGGCGACCTGTGGGCGTAGCGGTTGATAAAAAAGGGGCGTTACTTGTGGCTGATGATGTAGGTAATGTTATTTGGCGCATCAATAAATGATTCTGCCGTGTTTTAACAAAACAAAAAATAGTATGACTTCTGCCAAGCCATGTCGAAAACTATGCGCATTACAGAAATTACTAGCCTTTGGCAAAAAAGTGATTGTTCGGTTATCCATTAACTACATTGTATTTTCGCCGATTAGAAATTGCCGCCCTCTTATAGAAGGTCAAAATACGGGTCTAAAGTCAATATCAGGTCTAGGTCAATTTATCCCGCTTTTAGCAAAGGTAATATCGCTTTATTCACCGTGACGAGTAGCCCTTCTTCAACCTGTATTGCATGCAGAAAAATATTTATGTGCGAATGCTAGCATTGGGATAAGCCTCTATCCTAATGATGGACCAGATGCAGATACGCTCATTAAAAATCCAGACACTACGATGTATTTTGCTAAAACCGGGATCAAGAATACTGACGAATTTTTTCGCAGCAATATGGACACTCAAGTAATTTAGACAGAGCCTTGAATGGGAAGAATTTTGTGAATTTGGGTAGGTATATTTGGACGATATAACAATTTTTAAAAAGATTTTATGAAACTGTCTTTCGCGAGCTAAAGATTTTTCTCTTGACTAACTAAAAATATTTTTCAACCAATATAAGAAGGAATACTTTGATAAGCAACTTTCCCATTGTCTGTATAGGCGGTTCTGCAGGAGGTCTGGATGCCTATATCCGACTACTAAAAAACCTTCCGCCTGACATGGGTGTTGCTATCGTGATCGTGAATCACATGCGAAGCATGCCAACTCAGCTTCACGAAATTCTTCCCAACTTCACCAAAATGCCAGTTAATCTAATTAGTGAAGGCTTACTTGTAGAGAAAAATCATGTTTATGTAATACCGGAAAATAAAGATCTTCATGTAAAAAACGAACAGTTTCACCTAGAGGTAATTTCGAAACCTCGAGGGTGGCCAGACGTCATCACAGTTTTTTTGCGTTCGCTCACACAATATTGGAATGGAAAACTCATCGCAGTAATCGTTTCTGGCTTTGATGGCGATGGCGCTGCAGCACTATGTGGCATTCAGCAAGTAGGTGGTATTACTATCGCCCAGAAATTAGATACCGCTGCGCAACCCGATATGCCTGACGCAGCGATTAGCAGTGGCTGTATCAATTTTGTCTTGTCCCCCGAAGACATAGCAGTTCAAATAATAACTATAGCTCAGGCTGCACTTCAAGATAAACATCAATCGTTTCCATAAATTCCTTTATCTTAATTGGCTTGGTGAGATACTGAAGGAATCCTGCTTTTAAACCAGTTTCAATGTCATTGCGCATTGCGTTGGCGCTAAGCGCGATAATAGGAATATGAGCAGTAGCTGGATTTTTTCTCAAGATATGGAGTACGTCCTTTCCGTTCATGTCAGGTAAGTCGATATCCATCAGAATAATATCGGGGACTATTTGAGTCGCTATTTCGATTCCTTTTAGTCCGTTTGGGGCGCTCACTAGAATAATAGCTGGGCGTCGCGCGACAATCGCTTCGATGAGTTTAAGGTTCGCCAAATTGTCTTCCACGTACAGCAAAGTGCACAACTTGCTTGGGATCACGCATTCATCCGATGTGACAGAATTTGCTTTAAGTTTTTCTGAATTGGGCATTGGCAACATAGTTTCCACCGTACTGTGCGACTGCAACGAGATGTCCAATTCTACCCAGAAGGAACTGCCTTTACCAGGTACGCTTTCGACCCCGATCGTTCCTCCCATCAATTCAATCAGTCGTTTACAGACTATCAGTCCGATACCTGTTCCCCCTTCATTGCCTGCCTCTTGACCAAGTCGATTAAACGGCTGAAAGAGTTGGTTGAGTTTCGCGGGCGTTAATCCTCCCCCCGTATCATTTACATTAATACGAAGGCGTCCAGCAGTGATTGCAGAACAAATTATTGCTACCTCTCCGCCTGGCTGATTATATTTAATCGCATTCGAGAGCAAATTGATGAGAATTTTTTTGATGCGCACGGGATCTGCCAATATAAAATCTCGGCTATTTTCAGCAGGTACGACTATCTTGATTCCGCGTTGTTGCGCTAGCGGCAGCACCATTGCCTCGCACTCAGTAATGAGTTCCGTTACAGATACTAGCTCAATGGACAAAGTTATCTTCCCGGAGTCGATTACTGCAAGATCGAGGATTTCATTGATTAATTCAAGCAAGTGCCACCCTGCTTTTGAGACTTGATCAATACTTTGCGATTGTTCTGACGTTGGAGGTGGCAATCCTGAGGCCAATAGTTGACTGAAGCCAAGGATGGCATGCAGGGGTGTCCTTAGCTCATGACTCATGCTAGACAAAAAATCAGATTTTGCCTGATTGGCTTTATCTGCGACTATCCGGATGCGATCGAGCTCCCGATTTCTCTCTTCAAGATCTTGCTGTAACTGAGCATTTCTAGTTTCTGCCTGTTTACGTTCTGTGACGTCGGAAAGCACCGCACGCAATTCACTCCCGCCTTCAATATCTCGACCGAGCGTGGTAGTGATATGCCCCCAAAATGGCACGCCATTTTCATTGACCATTCTTAAATCAAAAGATTGAGACTCTCCACTTACAATCAGCTGTTTATGATGTAAGTAATAAATATCCTGATCATCTTTCAATATTAGTCGTGATATCGGTTGATTGATTAGTTTCCCACGCGTCATACTAAATAGGCTGGCAGCAGTCAGATTGGTTTCCTTGATCAATCCAAGTTCACTTATTGTGCAATATCCGACGGGTGCAAGATCATATAAATCAAAATAACGATCTCTAGCCAGAGCCAGTGCCAATTGTGCCTCACGTAGTTCCTCGTTCTGCATTTCAAGCTCAACTTGATGCACTCGGAGTTCATGCAGCAAATGCTGCCCGTTATTAATTTCTTCGAGCCGAGATACCGGATTTAGCCTAATGTGGGCTTCGGCTCGTTCCCTTTGTGAAAGAATGCTATGGTCATTTTCTCCCTCGTCTGAAGGCATTTCTGCCGGCCTGTCGGAACATTGACTATCCTTTTCATGTGAGCTCATGGGAGCATCTTCCCGACAATTCGTTCGGTAGTCGCAATAGCATATATTTCACCATTTTCTTTTATTAAAGCAGTGGACGTAATAGAGACTTCAACTATCTCATCTAGTTTAGTGCGTCTTTGAGTAAGATACGGCTCCAAAATCTCCGCTTGACTGAGTTCTTGCACCTTAGTAAGCGCTTCGGCACGCAAGTTCTCTGGAATACGTTCGGCTGTATTCATCAATAGCGCCTCTTCCTCGGTCCATCCGTACATCCTCACTGCACCCTGATTCCAGGCTAGTATGCGGCCATTCAAGTCTTGCATGGTAATTGCGTCGTAGGCATCACGTACTACCACCGCTAGACGGAGCAACTCAGTGGCTTTGTGAAGCGCATCGCGTGTTTGCACGATTTCCGTAATATCGACAAAAGAGACTACAGCTCCTTCGATCACATTATCGAGTGTGCGGTAAGGTTGTATCCGCATGTTGTACCAGCGCCCCATGGTAGTTTGTACGGTAATCTCTTTAACAGCAAGCGTATCAAGTACAGTTTGCGTATCCGATACCAAGCCGTCATAGCCCACCAAATTCGAGACAATATGCGCGACCGGGCGCCCTATATCCGAAGGTATCAAGTTAATGATGGTGCTGGCTGCTGGAGTAAATCGCAAGATGTGTAATTTAAAATCTACAAACACCGTACCAATACCAGTACCAGCCATAAGATTGTTCATATCATTATTTGCACGAGACAAACTCAGAATTTTGGTCTGTAACTCATGATTGACCGTAGCCAATTCTTCATTCACAGATTGTAACTCTTCCTTTGAGGTTTCCAATTCCTCATTCGTACTTTGAAGTTCTTCATTCACAGATTGCATCTCTTCATTTGAAGACTTTAACTCTTCATTGGAACTCTCGAGTTCTTCGCGAGTACTCTGCAAATATTCGTCCTTAGCTCGCAATTCTTGTTTGAGCAAAGTGATGCGTGATTCTGTATCCACATCCAAATTGATTTTTTCATCTATGGGGGAATCATCGACTGGCAAGGAACGCTCTGAGGAATCGGCTGTCACATCTTCAAGAATAACCAAGTATAAATATGCCTCTGCTGTCGTCGCTGAGCCAGTCGATACCGGGCAAACGATTAAATTAACCAACGTATAGTGGCCGTTAGTTTTTACCAGTAAGCCAGAACAGCGCGCCGTTTCTTTAGTGACAGTGGCTTTTTGCAGTGATAACGTTAAATCACTCCGTAAGCCATCACGTGCCATTTTCAAAATATTATTGGTACCAACTTCACCTGGTGTTGGTTCCAGATATTTTCCGGTGCGGCCATGTAAATAGAGTATGTCACCATGCCAGTTGACAAGTGCGCATACGGGCGCAAGCTGCTGCAAGAGCGCCTGCTCCGTCAGCTCTCGCAATTGTAATTTTGCTGGAAATTCCATTTTCTTTATTCCTGCAATTTGAGTTTGGTTAGCATACGCAGTGGGTGAAATAGTTCGCAGCAAGTTCCAATTATGTCCCTCAAGTCGATCATCCTTGCGCTGAAACAACTTTGCTTTGCGATCTAATATTTTGAACAATTCGATAAAATCACCTATACCCTCGGAAGTGCCTAATAAGAGAATCCCATTTTTCTTTAAAGCATAATGGAATAAGGGAATCAATTTTTTTTGCAAAGGCATTCCTAGGTAAATCAGCAGGTTACGGCAACTTATTAAATCCAGTCGGGAAAAGGGAGGGTCTTTAATTAAATCCTGTTCAGAAAACACTAGCATGTCTCGGATACTTTTATGAATGCGGAAGTAGTTACCATCGGGCTCGAGCGAAAAATAGTGTGCCAGCCTTTCTGGGCTAATGTCTGCAGCGATACTAATCGGATACAAACCTGCACGAGCGATAGCGATTGCGCGGCTGTCGATATCGGTTGCAAAAACTTGCACACTATAATTTTGCTTCAGTTTTTCTATTCGCTCTTGAAGCAAAATGGCGATCGAATATGCTTCCTCACCGGTAGAGCACCCCGTTGACCAAACTCTTATAACGGCACCAGGGGGTTTATCGGCAAATAGTCGCGGAATGATTTCATGCTCTAGAACTTCAAATACTTCAGGGTCGCGGAAAAAATTAGTTACACCTATGAGCAGATCACGAAACAAGGCCACCGCCTCAGGCGGCGTTTTTTGCAGATACTTAACATAACTGTCGATGTCGTTGATCTGATGAACGGCCATTCGGCGCTTAATACGGCGATTGATGGTACTTGGTTTATAGTTGGAAAAATCGTGGTTGGTCTGTGAGCGCAAAAGAATGAAAATCTTCTTTAAAGCGCTTTCTGTATGGGGTGAATCTACCGCAGGATGCCGATGAAGCTTTCCATAGGCATGTTTGACATAGGTGATAAGCTGTGCAGCCATCTCCGCAGACGGTAAAATATAATCAGCCAACCCGGTCGCAATTACACTTCGCGGCATGCCATCAAATTCGCTGGACTCGGGTGTTTGTGACATTAGCATTCCTCCCTCACCTTTGATGGCTCGCGCACCTAAAGTGCCATCACTTCCAGTGCCGGACAATACAATTCCAATCGCGTTCTCACGCTGATCGTTAGCCAGAGAGCGGAAGAAAAAATCAATCGGTAGTCTTTGTCCGCGTGGCGCCGACGGTTCTAGCAAATGCAATACACCGTTTAGAAACGCCATATCGAAATTTGGTGGAATGACATAGACACAGTTTTGGCGAACTTCCATGCCGTCTTCCGCTTCGAACACTTCGAAATGCGTGCAACGCCGTATTAGGTCGGTCAACAAACTTTTATGGTCAGGAGCCAAATGTTGTACCAGGACAAATGCCATCGAAGGTTCCGCATCTGCCGGAAAGCCAGAAAAGAACTGTTCGAAGGAATCTAATCCGCCTGCAGAGGCTCCGATACCAACGATAGGAAAGGCTATATTTGGTGCGGTTGATGTCAAACTAGAGGGCATCTCAGATAGAGCCATCACCTCACTAGTTTCAGTTAAAGGGTCTTTGATAATTTTTTTTGCGGGCACGAGCATCTCCACAACGCCGGGGAGCGTAATCGCTGAGTATAGAGCTTTTAGTTCTTTTTTAATATTTTTTTTAAAGCTCCGCAAAATTTATGATGTTCACACGACACTGTTCTTTTTGTAAACGCACATCCACTGGCTTGATACAAAACAAGTCGAATTCTTCTCGCCGGGAGAGACTGCTTCCCTTCGATAAAGTAACCTTGGGCTACTCAGGTCTAACTTCTTTTTAAAAAAAAGATCCTACGGTGTAAGAGGAACTATAGATTTTTTAATTTTTAAATTTGACGATAAAGACCAATACGCAATACATCGGCACGCTATTCAATCCATCCAAAGTTAGTTAGCCAGCTTTCGAATAACACAGAGCAATCAGGCCGCGAAAACCACTACTGCAATCGACCTAACGTCATTGCGTTCCTAAAAAAATGTTGTCGGTAACGCTGCGCGAGGTGATTCAAACGAAGGATCATGGTCAATATTGAGTGCGCGCCAACACCTAATACGTGACACCGTGTTTCCCTACCAGAGGCAATTTCGTCTGCAATTCTACAAGTCGCCGTCTCGGTTCAGCAAGTTGACAATAGCCTCATTCAACTGTTACGGCAGGAAATTCCTCTTTAAGCCAAACCACGTGCTGTGAATCCTCGATCGCATACACACCTCTTGCACTGTTCCACACCAAAGTTTTCTTTCGAAGTGCTTCCAGTGCGTACTGGATGGAGGAGTCGTCAACAACAACTTCCGAAGTTGAAAAATTTTTGCACAAGGCGTTATATTTTTGTACGGTGGCTGGCCGAAACGGAGCATAGTCTGCGCCAGTTGTAGCCATCACTACCAAAACAGACGCCTGCAAAGGTGGAAGGCTATTCACCTGGCGCATAAAATTCTGTTTGCTATCCAAGTTAATTGCCGAAAATATAGACCTGAATTCAGAGTCAACATTCCAGTCAGTGACGTTAAACCGAAATGCTAAATCGTCAAGGGCCTTATGCAAGGTTTCGGGTTTGTGGCCAGATGCAATGAATTCCGACTCAACGGTCGCGAGGGACGGCGCAACCAACCCGCCGTACTGTGATAGCTCCCACTCTACGAAGTCTTTCCCTAGGGGCTCCAGATCAAACAGGACAGCATTGAGGAAGGCCTGGTCTTTCCCATTAACTAGCATACTGAGCTTATCTCGGTTCGATCCTGTCGCGATCAACCGAAATCCATTATGAGCAGAACCATTTAGTTGGTCGCGTGCTGCTTTTAGGGCATACAATGCGTTGGCACCGGCCTCCGTTGTGATAGCGTGCTGCGCCTCGTCAATCACTAAAACAATTACCGCTTGAGTAGCATCACTTAACTCTGCAAGTGCCTTTGCCAGTGTTTTTCCTGTGCCAATGCCGACCTTAGCGATATCAACTGAGACTCCACCGACATTGATTTTTTCCAAGCCGCCCTTGCGCGCCCATTGGAGTAGCACGCCCTCGCGCTTTTGTAGGTGTTCCCGAACAGCTTCGGCAATTAAGTCGCCTGGATCGCGGCTTCGATCGCTCCACAAGTCCACGTAAATGACCTCAGCCTTAAGCCCCCTCAGCGACGGAATGATATCCTCAATAATGAAAGTGCTTTTGCCAGTGCGCCGAGGCGCTGAAATGAACACACCAGACCGTCCATTGGCAGACAAGGTTCTTTGGACAATTTGCCGGGCTAACTCTGGCCGGTGAAAAATAGGAATTTCAGTTGTCATGATATAAACGCTTGAACTGTATTACAAAGAATTATAGTTCATTATAGTCTACCCACTAGATTTTGCTATAGGAAATTATAGTTTTTTATAGTCTATTATAGTAATTAACATTTAATTAATGTCGCAACGCGCTTATTGCGGTTTTGTCGCGTTAAGCGAGATGCTCATATCACTACATACGGTGGTATTGTCAACTTGCTGAACCGAGACGGCGACTTGTAGAATTGCAGACGAAATTGCCTCTGGTAGGGAAACACGGTGTCACGTATTAGGCTTTTTTTGCTACGTCGGTGAGCTCATCCCATATACAATATGCCTACGTGCGGACATGCCTGTACTGCTCCGCTGTCAAGCTGTTGCGCCGGCACCGAAAGGCATTGTTGATCGGGTTCTGCGCCGACAAAAAGCGCTGAGCTTGGCCGGATGACTTGGAGCGGCGCGTCTGTCGCTTTCGTTACCGCGTCGGTTGATGCGAGAGTTCGGCCCGGTTGTTTAGGCCCTTGTGCTAGCGATACTCGACACCCGGCATGATTGGCGTCTTCGCCACAGGCGAATCGTCTCGTACGTGACGATGATGCCAAGGCTGGCCATAAGCTCTTGTATGTCGCGAAAACTCCGCGCAAACCAGAAGTAGAGCCACACGACATGACTAATGATTTCTGCCGGATAGCGGAAGCCGCGGTAGCGTAGGGATTTTTCCATCACGCTACTTTACAAAATTTTCCCGCAGCCCGTAAGTTGACACTACCTTATTTAGTATCTCTAACTTTTTACCTTAACGACGCGCCGGACTGCTTGTGGTTGTGGGAACTACATACCAAACGGTCGAGAACCGCGTCTGCAATTGTCTTGTTATCGAAAGCGTCGTTCCATTTCTCAGTTGGACATTGGCTGGAAAATATTGTTGATTTCACGCCCACTCGCGCGTCAATGAGTTCCACGACATCTTCTTCCGCCCGTCCAACGCACTCAACCGGCTAGTGATGCTTAGCCTTGTATTGCGATACGGTAGATTTTCGCTATAGGGGAGCACTTAATCCAACATGGTAGGAAACCATTGATACTAGAAATGGGTTCACAAATCGGGACGAATCAAGTTAGTTATCGACATCTCAAACTATTTTCACCATGGCGTGGCGTTGGTGCACTTCAAACTCGAAAAGCGGTGATGTTACGATGCGGCCTCAATTTTACTGATCGCCCCGATGCGGGGTCGATTTGTTTTAGGTGCAATAAGTGACGGTAGGAGATCGAGCACTGGCGTGGGGGTAGTTCTGTAAGTCAATGATTTTATTAAGGTTTCAGCTCGTCGTTTTTCAGCGTATTGTGTCCTACCAAATTGAAGGAGACAAACGATGCAAAGCTGGCAAACAACGTATCTGGGTCTGAAGGACCTTCCGCGTGAACTTAGTACCTTTGAGTTACAAGCGTTTTTCACTTTTAGTCGTTCAGAACACGAAGTAATCAATCTGCGCCGAAGCGATACCCACAAATTGGGACTTGCTTTGCATATCGGATTTTTACGTCTGAGTGGGCGTACACTCAATGCGATTCGTGTTGTCCCTGCGTCACTCTGGATTCACCTGGGCAAAGAGCTTGGCGTACCACCTCCTGAGGTGGCATCACTTAAAGCCATGTACAGACGTGGCAGGACATTTTTTGATCATCAACAGCTCGCTCAAGAAACGCTAGGCTTTGGTTGGCCTACTGATCACCAGAGGCGTTCCTTTGTGCATGCCTTGCGCGATGAAGCCATCCG
>NZ_JBEONQ010000056.1:0-24177 GCF_040544445.1 Undibacterium sp. GrIS 1.8
GCAACTTTCGACTGGCTGGTCAAAAGGCAGAATGCTATCGCATCTGACCCTTTGACTTTTTATTCAATGTTGCTCTTCGTACTTGAATCCGCCGCGATTTTATTAAAAATCAAGGGGAGTATATGAATTTTAATGTTAATCGCTGAATGCTAATCGTAATACCTTGATCGTACCAAACCCATTACAAACACGCGCAGTGCTGGATCTTTAATCAGAACGGAGCACTATGTTAGAAGCTACGCTAGCAGCGGATGAAGAGCAGCGCCTTGCGGATCTACACTCGTTAGAAGTATTAGACACGCCTGCAGAAGAGCGGTTTGATCGTATTACCCGAATAACTCAGTGTCATTTTGATGCGCCGATTGTGCTGATTTCTCTGGTCGATTATCAGCGGCAATGGTTTAAGTCGTCGCAAGGATTGGCCGAGACCGAGACCCCACGCAATATCTCTTTTTGCGGGCATGCTATTTTGCAAGAGTCAGTTTTTGTCGTCGAAAACGCCTTGCTAGATCCGCGCTTTGCCGATAATCCTTTAGTCACTGGCGAGCCGCATATCCGTTTTTATGCGGGCATGCCAATTAGAGGGCCGGGTGGGCATAAGATTGGGACACTCTGTATGATTGATCGCCAGGCACGTCAACTTGGTACTAGCGATAAGCAGATGTTGAAAGACTTAGCCGCAATGGTGGAGTCGGAGATGAACGCGCTGGATCTAGCCCAGCTAAAACGACAACAAGATCATGAGTTCAGCTTATTGCAGTCGGTGATGGACAGCATGAGTTCTACCTTGTCGGTGCGTGATATCCATGGGCGCTATTTATTCGTCAATAAAGAGTATGAGCTGGTTCATCAGCGTTTAGGCAAAGATTTAATCGGTAAGACTGTGTTTGATTTATTCCCGACTGATGCGGCCAAGATTAGCCACAACGCAGATCGTAAAGTGATTGAATCGGGTAGTGTTCTGGAGTCGCAATCCGTCGTCGTACAAGAAGATGGCGAGCATATTTATCAGATAATCCGCACCCCTTTGTACCGCAGCAGCGGCGAGATTTATGGCGTCTGCGTGATTGGCATTGATATCAGTCAACGTCTGGCGTCTGAGCAAAAAATGAGGGTAGGTGAAGACCTTTTATTGTCGGTGATGAATAGCACCAGTTCTCTGATTGCGGTACGTGATCTGAATAGTCGTTACCTGTTTGTGAACCGGAAATACGAAGAGCTGATCAAAATGTCTGGCATCGATATTTTGGGAAAAACGATGGAAGATATTTATCCTTCTGAATTCGCAAAAAAAGCGCGGGAAGAAGATTTGTTGGTGTTCCAGAGTGCAGAGTCGCTGGCGATAGATAGTATTTTTCCTTCCTCCGATGGCGATGTCCATTTTCATTCTGTACGCTCACCTTTGCTTGATCGTGACGGCAAAATATACGGCTTGTGTATAGTCGCATCCGACATCACACAGGCCCGGCGCAATGAGCAAGCATTAATAGAAAATCAAAGCTTATTAGAGTCACTGAATCTGCGTTTAAGCAATGCCAGTGCCTTGCATAATGCGATTTTGGATGTGGCTAACTTCTCGATTATTGCCACCGACACAGAAGGTACTATTCAGATGTTTAGTGCCGGTGCGGAGAAAATATTAGGCTATTCCGCAGACGAGGTGGTTGGTATTCATAGCCCGGCAATCTTCCATGACATGAATGAGATCATCGCCAAAGCGGCGCAGTCCAGCCTGGAATTAAATCAAACAATCGCCCCAGGCTTTGAGGCATTTGCAGCGAAGGTCAGACAAGGTGGTTACGACCACCAAGAGTGGACGTATATCCGCAAAGATGGATCTCGTTTGCCTGTCATGTTATCGCTTGCAGCGCTTTTTGGTGACCAAAATAGTGACGCCAACATCAACCCAAACATCAACCCAAACATTACCTCAAACGTCAACTCAAACCAAAACCTCAGCCTAAGTAAGCATCAAAATAAACAAGATACGATCGTTGGTTTTTTAGGCATTGCCTACGATCTGTCTGAGCAAAAACGGATGGACAAAATGAAGAACGAATTCATTTCCACCGTATCGCATGAGTTACGAACACCGCTGACTTCTATTCGTGGTTCGCTTGGCTTGCTGTCCTCTGGCAAATTGATGGAAATATCGCCACGTGCACATGACTTGTTTGAGATTGCTAAAAATAATTGCGAGCGACTGGTAAGGCTGATCAACGATATTCTTGATATTGCTAAAATGGAATCAGCAAGTATGACATTTGATCTGCGCCCGCATGTCATGCAAGAACTGGTCGCCAACGCCATTGCAGCAACCCAGGCCTATGCCGAGTTGTATCAGGTAAAGTTAGAGTTGCAGTCTGAGCAGGCGCCCATGACGGTGCTGGTTGATGCCGACAGACTATTGCAAGTGATGATTAATTTGTTATCTAATGCCTGTAAATTCTCTCCTAAAGGTGGCGTCGTAACGATACGCTTGCAGGCGTTATTGGCGGATTCTGTCAACCCAACTATCCCAGCCAATCCAGCGAGCTTGAGGTTATCGGTAATAGATAACGGCAAAGGCGTACCAGAGGCATTTAAGGGACATATTTTTGAAAAGTTTGCCCAGGCAGATTCGTCAGATACCAGGCAAAAAGGCGGTACAGGTTTGGGCTTAAGTATTTGTAAAACGATCATCGGAGCTCACCAGGGACGGATTGATTTTTATAGCAAGCCGAATGAGCCAACCGAGTTTTTCTTTGAATTACCTGTTATTCAATAAATTGTGCCTAGCCTTAGTTAGGCTTAACCAGTTGCATCTAGTCATATTCAGTTGCAATAAGTTGTATTAAGTTGCCTTGAGTTACATTCAGGCGTTTCAGCAGCGCAACTCTTGAGCAATTTTTATAATACTTCTGGTAAGCTTGGATTAAATGGAATTACTATTTTTAGCCTTGCGCCGCTATGGATGAAAAGCTACATACGCAGTAGGATTTTTAGTCAGGACTTTAATTTCATAGTGGTAACGATTTTTTCGCTATAAAAAGCAAAAGGAATTGCGATGAGTGAAAAACCTCTGAATAAAATACTGTACGTCGAGGACGACCAGGACATCCAAACGGTAGCCCAAATCGCGCTGGAAGTTGTCGGTGGCTTTAGCCTGATTACTTGCAGCTCCGGCAGCGCAGCGTTGCAGGCGATAGAGACCGGCACCGTTCCAGACTTGCTGTTGCTTGATGTGATGATGCCAAGTATGGATGGACCTACCACATTGGCCGAGTTACGTAAGCTTGCTTCTACCTCCCAGACACCGGTTATTTTTATGACGGCCAAAGTGCAATCGGTAGAGCTTGATTACTATAAATCTTTAGGCGCTATCGGCGTCATTGCCAAACCTTTTGATCCTATGGAATTATCGGAGCAAGTGCGCGCTCTGTGGAATAACTCAAACAGTGGGAGCAAAGGAAATTAAATGACAGAAAAAAATGACAGTCTCCAGGAAAAACTGCGAGCACTAGAAAATCTGTTTTTAGAAAAATTGCCTTTGAAGATGCAAGAGATGGAGGAAGCACTCGCCCATTTTTTAGCAAAGCCGGAGGATAAAGAGGCACTGACCATATTACATCGGCTACTGCACACCATGGCGGGGTCGGCCGGTACATTCGGCTTTGCCGAAATGGGTTTGCAGGCACGTGAGTTTGAGATACGGCTTAAACCGCTGTTTGCTGAAGAAATCTGGTCGCTGGCAGATCTGGATACCTATGCCGCCGAGCTAAGAGAATATTTTGTCACTGCTTTACTCAACGCCAAAAGCAAAGGTGCTACGGTACAAGCCGTTGATTATCTGGAAAAAAACAGCGACAAAGATGCCTCTCGCCTGATTTATCTGGTCGATGACGATAATGAAATTACCCAATCCATCTTGGTTCAGTTAGAGCAATTTGGTTACGAGGTGGTACTCATAGACCAGCTAAAATCGCTGGCGGTATCCATCGCTACCAGACGACCCGACATCGTCGTCATCGAACTTGGCTCAGAAGACGGAAAAACCGCTGGTGCAGAAGAGATCGCCCGCATCAAGCGTCTTGGCCGTTTAAGTATTCCTACCATCTTTGTATCTCAATCCAGTAGTTTTGAAAACCGCCTGCAAGCCGTGCGTGCCGGTGGCGATGGTTACTTCACCAAGCCCGTCGATATCGTCGCCCTGAGCGAAAGAATCGATGCTTTGGTCGGACGCGAAGAGCCCAAAGGCTACCGCGTACTGATTATTGATGATGATGTCGTCACTGCTGAGTATTACAGCGCAGTTTTGCGCAATGCCGGGATGAGCGTGCGCTTGCTTAACGACCCTAGCCAGATTTTGGGCGTAATGACGGATTTCAGGCCAGAGCTATTGTTGCTGGATGTATACATGCCACTTTGCAGCGGTGTGGAATTATCCAAAATGATACGGCAAGATAATTCTTATCTGGATATTCCTATCGTTTTTCTGTCCAGCGAAAACGACATGGGTAAACAATTAGATGCGGTACAGGCAGGTGCGGATGATTTCCTCACTAAGCCGATTACGCCAGAATTTTTAGTCTCCGCTTTATCTAGCCGGGCAGAGCGGTATCGCCTGTTACGCGCTCTGATTATGCGTGACGGTTTGACGGGTTTGTACAACCATACTGCCATCAAAGAAGAACTGGGCGCAGAGATTTCCATCGCCAGCCGTAACCGCGCACCACTGGCTTTAGCGATGATCGATCTGGATAATTTTAAACACGTCAACGACACCTACGGCCACCCGGTAGGCGATCAGGTGCTGCGTACTTTGTCGCGTCTATTGCGGCAGCGCTTGCGCCGTAGCGACATTGTCGGGCGGTATGGTGGTGAAGAGTTCGTCATCATTTTCCCTGGCACCAGCGCGATCGTCGCCCGTCGGGTATTGGATCAAATCAGGATTGCTTTTGGCAAAATTGACCAGCATGCAGAGCAGGGCGATTTCGCGGTTACGTTCTCAGCAGGTGTGGCTGATCTGGAATTAACCACGGATGCTGATGAGTTATTTGATGTGGTTGATGCGGCGTTGTATCGGGCTAAGCAGGGTGGGCGGAATCAGATTGAGTTGGCAAAAGTTTGATTTTTTGACGTAGTCTGAGGGTATCTGGTATTAGGCAGTCATGCCTACACCGTTCATTTGAGATTGCAGGCCGGTGGTAGACCGGCGGCTACTCACTTTTCTTGCTTCGCCAAGAAAAGTAAGCAAAAGAAGGCGACCGCGAAGTCGCTGCCCCTTCGGGGTTCCCGTTTGTAGAAGACAAAAATGGGAAAAGTTCGAAACTCGCTTCGCTCAGACAACGAACCTTTCTTATCCATTTTTGCCTTCTACAAACGGCAGCGCCAAAGCGGAACTTCAAGTCAAAATCAAATTCAAATTCAAATTCAAATTCAATTCCCTCGTTGTCCGCAATCTAAAGCCTTTCAAGCTTCCCTCTCCTGCATGCGGGAGAGGGATCGAGGGTGAGGGTGCTTGTAATGCCGCGCTCCGCGATAGCTACTTAAAATGTAATCCTCTGTTGAAGTAATTTCATAAATTCCTTTAGATTTACCTTTGGAAATTCCTTTTAGCATCGTCCAATAAAAATGCGGCTTACCAAGCATTTTCCTTTGGTAAGCCGCATTTTTATTGGACGATGTAATCTGATATTTTTAAAATATCAGATACAACTATTCTCTACCAACTCAACCCACACTAAATATCCCACTTGGTTTGAGCTTGGATTCCAGCGCCTTACCTTTGCGAGCACGTTTGTTGATGTGGATACTCAAGGCCGACGCGCTTAAGACTACTTCTTGCGGTTTGGCTGCGCGCCCTATGCCGGCAACGCGGACACCTTTTTGGCTAATGGCTTGTGCTGCCAATAGTTTTTCTTTGGGTTCTAACTCCATCAAAATCACGCCTCTGCCGCCGCTGGCGAGTTGCTTGATTTCTGCCAGGCCGAATACCAGCAAGCGGCCTTTTTCTGATAAACAGGCAATCGCGCTGGCGTCTTCTGCTACCAGGGTTGGTTGCAATGGTTCATCGCCATCATCCAGCGTCATAAAGGCTTTACCTGCCTTCATGCGGCCAACCATGTCACTGGCTTTGGCGGTGAAGCCATAGCCGGCGCTGGAAGCTAGTAGCAGAGTTGAATCGGCTGTGCCCGCAAAGTAGTGCAAGATTTTTGTGCCGCTGGCCAGATCAATCAACGTAGTGATCGGCACACCATCACCGCGTGCGCCGGGCAGCGCTGCAACTGGGACGGAATAAACCCGCCCATTGGAGCCAAACACCAGCAACTGATCGATGGTCCGGCATTCAAAGGTGTTGTACAGACTGTCGCCTGCTTTAAACGCGAATTGCGCATTATCGTGACCATGACCTGTGCGTGCGCGCACCCAACCTTTTTCTGAGATGACGACGGTGACGGGTTCGTCAATCACTTTTTGTTCTGCGGAAGCGCGCGCGGCTTCTTCGATCAAGGTGCGGCGTGCGTCACCAAATTGTTTGGTATCGGCCTCTATTTCTTTGATGATGCATTTCTTCATCGAGGCTGGATTGTCTAGCAGGTCTTGCAGACTGGTTTTTTCATTACGCAGCTCGGCTAGTTCTTGCTGGATTTTGATGGCTTCTAATCGTGCCAGCTGACGCAGACGGATTTCTAAAATATCCTCGGCCTGACGGTCGGATAATTTAAATGCGTTCATCAAGGCTGGTTTAGGCTCATCCGATTCGCGGATGATCTTGATGACCTTGTCAATATTCAACAGAACGGCTTCACGGCCTTCCAGAATATGGATGCGGTCATCGACTTTTTTCAGTTTGAACTGAGTGCGGCGGGTGACTGTCGCAAAGCGGAAAGTGATCCACTCTTTGAGAATATCGAGCAAGCCTTTTTGACGCGGACGTCCGTCGCCGCCGATCATCACCAGATTGATCGAGGTCGAGGTTTCCAGCGAGGTATGCGCCAGCAACATCTGCATAAACTCCGCCTGATCCTGATTTTTGGATTTCGGCTCGAGCACCAGACGTACGGCAGCCTCCCGACCGGATTCGTCACGCACCGCATCTAGCATGGACAATACGACTTGCTTGAGCGAGGCTTGCTCTGGTGTGAGAGTTTTTTTGCCTAACTTGATTTTTGGATTGGTGATTTCTTCGATTTCTTCCAGAATTTTTTGGGAAGAAACACCGTGCGGCAATTCGGTAATCACCGCTTGCCATTGACCACGAGCCATTTCTTCAATCTTCCAGCAAGCGCGTACCTTCATGCTGCCGCGACCGGCTGCGTAGATATCGGCAATCGCAGCGGCGGGGGTAATGATTTGACCGCCACTAGGAAAATCCGGACCCGGAATCATGCTCATTAATTCAGCATGTTGCATAGCCGGGTTGCGGATCAGCGCTACGGCGGCTTTGGCGACTTCGGTCAGATTGTGTGAAGGAATCTCCGTCGCCATACCAACGGCGATACCGGATGCACCATTTAACAAGACGAACGGAAGGCGACCTGGCAGCAAGCTTGGCTCTTCAAATGAACCATCGTAGTTGGGCTGGAAGTCGACTGTGCCGAGGTTGATCTCATCCATCAACAAGCGCGAGATCGGCGTTAAGCGTGCCTCGGTATATCGCATCGCTGCTGCACCATCGCCATCGCGTGAGCCGAAGTTACCCTGACCATCGATCAGAGGATAGCGTAGCGAAAAATCCTGTGCCATTCGTACCATCGCGTCGTACACGGACTGATCGCCATGGGGATGCAGCTTACCTAACACGTCACCGACTACGGTCGCGGACTTACGTGGTTTGGCGCTGGAGTTCAGACCCAGCTCATTCATCGAAAACAAGATGCGGCGCTGTACCGGTTTTTGACCATCGCACACATCCGGCAAGGCGCGGCCTTTGACGACGGAGATCGCATAGTCAAGATAGGCGCGTTCGGCAAAGCTGGCCAGCGTGAGGGTTTCTCCGCCATCGCCACCGCCTTTGTCGTCATCAGGTGCCTGATCAAATAAATTCGCTTGTTCGCTCATTGTGCTTAAATTCGTCGATTAAATTATAAAAATAGGGGGAGTATCAGCCAATTTAGTGCTTAATGTCCAATGATTATATGGACAATAAAATATACTTATAGGTAGTATATTTTTATGTGTCAGACGGAAATCTAAATGTCTGCTTCTACTTCGTTACCATGTTCTTCCAACCAAGCGCGACGGGCAGCAGCTTCGCCTTTGCCCATCAGCATATTGAAACGGGCTTCGGAGAAGGCTTGATCGAACTCACCCAAAGCCACTGGCAACAGGCGACGCGTATCCGGGTTCATCGTGGTTTCCCACAATTGTTCGGCATTCATCTCACCCAGACCTTTGAAGCGCGAAATCGCCCAGGCACCGTCTTTAACACCGTCTTTGCGCAACTTGTCTTCAATCGCGATCAGTTCACCTGCATCCAGTGCATACATTTTTTGAATCGGCTTTTTACCACGTGCTGGTGCATCCACCCGGAACAGAGGCGGGCGTGCAATGCAGACGTGACCTTGTGCAATCAATTTTGGGAAGTGTTTGAAAAACAGGGTCAGCAATAACACCTGAATATGCGAACCATCAACGTCCGCATCCGACAGAATACAAATCTTGCCGTAACGCAGATTAGTTAAATCGGGATTGTCGTTGACGCCATGCGGATCAACTCCGATTGCGACGGCGATGTCGTGGATCTCATTGTTCGCAAACAAACGATCACGTTCGGATTCCCATGAGTTAAGAACCTTACCGCGCAGAGGCAAAATTGCCTGGAATTCTTTATCACGCCCCATCTTGGCAGAGCCACCAGCAGAGTCACCTTCGACCAAAAACAGTTCGTTACGGGCGATGTCACTCGATTCGCAGTCGGTCAGTTTGCCTGGCAAGACTGCAACGCCTGAGGATTTTTTCTTCTCCACTTTTTGCGCGGAACGCAAGCGCGACTGGGCTTGCTTGATGACCAGTTCTGCGAGTTTTTTGCCATAATCAACATGCGAGTTCAGCCACAATTCCAGCGGTGGTTTGGTGAAAGAGGATACCAGTCGGACTGCATCGCGGGAGTTGAGCCGTTCTTTAATCTGGCCCTGGAATTGCGGATCAAGCACTTTGGTGGACAACACAAAAGAGACGCGAGCAAACACATCTTCAGGCAACAGCTTCACGCCTTTTGGTAGCAGCGAATGCATTTCGGCAAAGCTCTTGACTGCACCAAACAAGCCTTCACGCAAACCAGATTCATGCGTGCCGCCTGCCGGTGTTGGGATCAGATTGACATAGGATTCGCGCACGACCGCGCCTTCTTCTGTCCAAGCGACCACCCAGGCCGCGCCTTCACCTTCTGCAAAGCCGTCGCTCTCGCCACTGGCGTATTGTTCGCCCTCAAACAGCGGTATCAATGGCTCGCCATGGGATGATTGCGCCAAGGCCTCGGTTAAATAGCCACGCAATCCTTGATCGTATTGCCAGGTTTGAGTGTCGCCAGTTTTGGTATTGATCAACGTCACTTTGACGCCTGGCAACAAGACTGCTTTAGATCGCAACAGTCTGGTTAATTCAGTCGCAGAAATCGTCGGCGAATCAAAATACTTTACGTCTGGCCAGATCGACACTCTGGTGCCGTTTTTCTTCTCGCCACGTGCCAGTGCTTGCGACGTCAAAGGTTCGATTACGTCGCCGTTGGCAAAGGTGAGCTTATGCACACCTGCTTCACGCCAGACCGTAATTTCCAGTCGTGTCGATAATGCATTAGTAACTGAGACACCAACCCCATGCAGACCGCCAGAAAACGCATACGCGCCGCCCGAGCCTTTATCGAATTTGCCGCCAGCGTGTAAGCGCGTGAAGACGATTTCTACGGTAGGGACGTGTTCTTCCGGATGCATACCAACTGGAATGCCACGCCCATCGTCTTCCACCGTTACGCTGTTATCTGCATTGAGGGTGACAACAATATTTTTACAGTGACCGCCCAAGGCTTCATCCGAGGCATTGTCGATCACCTCTTGAATAATATGCAGTGGATTTTCAGTGCGGGTGTACATGCCCGGTCTTTGTTTGACCGGTTCCAGTCCTTTAAGGACACGGATGGATGATTCGCTGTAGTCGGATGGTGTGGTATTTTTTTTAGTGGCCATGCAATAAATACGTGTTGGTTGTCGCTGATGTTGGAAATTAGGTACTAATTAGGTACCATGTAGACAAATTATTCCACAAAATTTTTGTTTGCTAGCAAGGTTTGCCTGTATTCTGGCAATCATTTTAAATAGGCTTGGTAGAAAGTCATCAGAGCAATAAAATCGCTAGCAGATAGTAATGCGATCATAGCTGAGGTTAGCTTAACTTAGCTCAGGGACTTTTTTGCTGCGATCTTATCTTCAGTTTTTTTGCAATTTTTTTACAATTTCTTTGCAAGTAATTTGCGACTATTGTAGCTGTTATGTGTTGATGGATAAACGATGTCAGAAAAAAACCCAACAATCGCAATCCGACTGATTGGATTTACTCCTAAAGAAAACGACACGTTTTCTACCGTTCTTGCGGTGATGCGCGAGAAGGGCTATCGCTATCTATGCTTAAGAGATGGCAGCCTGCAAGACCCCGACCTTTTTATTGTCAATGCCGAAGATATGAAAGCATTGGCAACACTGTCTGATATCAACCCTGGCCATGCGCAACCCGTTTTATTAATTGGTAAAACTAAGGTGAGTTTGCCTTACGCAGTTATGCCGCGTCCGATTCGCTGGCGTAAATTGTTTGATGTGCTTGATGAGTTAGTGGATGAGCGCCAGTTGTTGTTGACGACTTTAAGTGCTTATGGCGAGGTGGCGATACCCGAACGTCGTCGTCGTGAACGTTTAGATTTTGATTTGACCGACCCGTCGGTATATCAAAAAATGCGCAACTCCGCGACCCCACGGGGCGGCATTTTGATTATTGATAAGGACATGCGTTTCAGAGATTATGTCGCGGCAATTATGGAGCGGTATAACATTCCTGTGGGTATGAGTAATGATGCGGAGACAGCTTTAAGCTTGGATGCGCAATATCAATATGGATTGACCATGATTAATACATCGACGCCGGATATTGATCCGTATGGTTTATGTCGGTCACTCAAAGGTCAAAATGAACACCGCAAAACGAATGTCATGTTTTTGATCGATAAGACGTTTGTGTATAACCAGGAGTTTGCGCAAAGTGTGAGTTGCGATGGGTTTTTAAATAAGCCTTTGTCGCGCAAACTGGTTTTATCAACGATACAGAAATTTTTACAACTCACTTAAGCTTACCAGTATTGGTTGACCTACTAGTTTCGGTGAGCTTCGGTGATTTTGCGTATCGTTTCGGAAGTTTCGTCCTTCCCATCTTGTGCTAATTCGTTATTTATTCACTTATTTACTCAATAAGCGCATGCCGCGCTCCAGTCCCTCGATGGTGACTGGGAACATGCGATTGTTCATAATTTGCTTAATGATGGATACCGATTGACGGTATTGCCACAATCCCTCTGGTTCTGGATTGAGCCAGATGAACTTCGGAAAAGCTGAAGTAAACCGCTGTAGCCACGCTGCTCCCGCTTCTTCATTGTTATATTCGACTGAACCACCAGCCTGTAAAATTTCATACGGGCTCATGGTGGCGTCGCCAACAAAAATCACTTTGGTGTCTGGCGTATATTTACGTAAGACATCCCATGTAGGAAATTTTTCTGCATGACGACGACGATTGTTTTTCCATAAATGATCATAGACGCAGTTATGGAAATAAAAGAATTCCATATTTTTAAATTCTGTTTTTGCGGCTGAAAATAACTCTTCAGTCCTGGCAATGTGGTCGTCCATCGTGCCACCGACATCCAGCAACATCAAAACCTTGATATTGTTTTTGCGCTCCGGCTGCATTTTGATATCGAGGTAGCCTGCATTATTGGCAGTCGCTTTAATCGTCGCGTCCAGCGCCAACTCATCTTCTGCTCCGTGACGGGCAAATTTGCGCAAACGACGTAGCGCGATTTTGATATTACGTGTGCCGAGTTCGCGCTCATCATCGTAATCGCGGAAGGCGCGCGCTTCCCATACTTTGACCGCAGTGCGGTTGCCGCCTTTGCCGCCGATGCGTATGCCTTCTGGATTTTGTCCGCCATTACCAAACGGTGATGTGCCGCCAGTACCTATCCATTTATTGCCGCCTTCGTGGCGTTCTTTTTGTTCTTTGAGTAATTCTTGCAAGCGATCCATCAGCTTGTCGTAGCCAAATTTTTCTAGCGCTGCTTTTTGCTCATCCGTTAGTTCGCGCTCCATGCGCTTGGCTAACCATTCCAGAGGAATTTCAGGATTCTTTTCAAAAATCGTTTCTATTCCTTTAAAGTAAAGACCGAAGGCTTTGTCGAACTTGTCGTAGTGCGCTTCGTCTTTAACCATAATCGTGCGGGACAGAAAATAAAAATCATCCATCGACATGCTAATCAATCCTTTGTCCAGCGCTTCGAGCAGCGTCAGAAATTCCTTGATTGAGACAGGAATTTTTGCATCTTTAAGAGTGTAGAAAAAATCAATCAGCACGGCTGGCTCCTGCAAATCTTGGTTTAGTTTTACTGCAATCGGCGTATTAATTAAATTAGTTAACTACCGCCCTGATATTTTTCATGCATGTACTGCAAATTCTGTTTTACGCCAGCCCATTCGTTTTGCAGGATGCTATACACCACCGTGTCGCGAACCCGTCCATCTGGCAAAATCGTGTGGTTACGTAATACGCCGTCTCGTTTCGCCCCTAGGCGTTCAATTGCTGTTTGCGAGCGACGGTTAAACCAGTCTGTACGAAACTCAACGGCGATACACTCAAATATGTCAAACGCATGTGACAGCAAGAGCAATTTGCATTCGGTATTGATCGCGCTTCTTTGTACTCGCATGGCGTACCAGGTGTAACCGATTTCTAAGCGTTTATTATTATGATCGATATTGCAGTAACGTGTAGAGCCGACGATCTGGCCAGTCCGTTTTTCCCTGATCACAAAAGGAATTGCCTTTTTTTGATCTTGCATTTCTAACGCAAGATCAAGCCAGTTTTGCGTGTTTTCTGGGCTAGGTACTGAGGTGAAAAATAGCTTCCATAATTCACCGTCAGCCGCTGCCGCCTGAATCTCAGCAAAATGTTCTTGATGCAATGGTTCTAAGCTAACATGGCGACCTTGAAGTGTGATGGGCGTGCATTGCATAAGAAGTCCTTCAAATAAATAAGTGAGCTTAGGTGCTTAGTGTGTCAATATTTTGTGATGATTCCCAGATACAGAACGACACTTTGGGGATGAATACAACAATTCTTTCATTGTTTGTTATTGTTTCTATTAACTATCAGCAAAAATGCAGGGAATTCAGATCAATCCAGTGAGATGCTTGCCAACTTTTGAAAAAACAGTTACACTGCAAAGCTGTACAGAATTATGCGGCGTGGAAATTTGTGAGTTCACTTTGAACCCGTCGCTCTCGACCACGTTTAGGAAATCTCATGGCAAATACCGCACAAGCACGCAAGCGCGCTCGTCAAGCAGTAAAACAAAACGCACACAACTCCAGCCTGCGCTCGACGCTGCGCACAGCAATTAAAGCTGTTCGTAAAGCAATTGAAGCAGGTGATAAAGCTGTTGCAACTACAATCTTCCAAACTTCCGTTTCGACGATTGATCGCATTGCTGATAAAAAAATCATTCACAAAAACAAAGCAGCTCGTCATAAAAGCCGTTTAGCTTCCGCTTTGAAGGCTTTGTCTGCTTAATATTTAAGCGATAATTTGTTTGTTGGTATTGTCTTTGATAATACTAACGAATTGATTGTAAAGTCAGTAGTGAATAAAAAACCGCAATAAATTATTGCGGTTTTTTTGCGTCTTTAAAATTTCATTCTTTAGCTACGATTTCCAAGATTTCCTGATTTGATGCGCGCCAGCCATTCTGCACTGACTTCTTGCCATGAGCCTGGCATTAGTGCGTGACTTTCTAGTGTAAAATTGGCAATTCCACTGCGTATTAATCTTAAAGTTGGCAGACCAACTGCGGCTGTCATGCGCCGAACTTGCCGATTTTTCCCTTCCGTTAAGCTAATGCTAAGCCAGCTCGTAGGCTTATCCTCCCTATGTCGTATTGGAGGGGTGCGATCCCACAGCCAGTCTGGTTCATAAATATGTTTAACTTGACATGGCTTGGTGACAAAATCGCCTAAGTCCAGGGGATTTCTTAACCTCGCTAATGATTCTGGTGTCGGCTGACCTTCGACCTGAACCAAGTAAGTTTTTGCTTGTTTTAAATCTGGATGGCTAATCGAATGTTGTAACTTCCCGTTATCGGTCAGCAATACAAGCCCCTCGCTATCTGCGTCAAGGCGTCCAGCAGGGTAGACATTAGGTACATCGACGTAATCGGCTAATGTCTGGCGCGTTGGATGCGCCGAGAACTGGCACATCACGTCGTAAGGTTTATTGAGTAATATCAGTTTCATGGCGCTATGATAATCTGCGTATGCCTAGTATTGCAAAGTGATGGCATCTAGTAAAATACTAGTGCATAATACGAAATGGTAGTCTTGTGTCTTATATAAGAGTACATTCAGAGTATATTCGGAGTAAATTTAGAATAAATTTATTTGCATTTTTATATTTGTATTTACTTGAATATGTATATTCGGCCAACAAGGCTTGTTACGAGCGAAGCGCGATCCGCTTAATCGCCTCAATCTACGGAGAAAAAGATGTATCAACATATTAAAGTTCCTGCCGAAGGTAAGCAAATTACCGTCAATGCTGATTTCTCGTTAAACGTTCCAGATAATCCAATTATTCCGTTCATTGAAGGTGATGGCACTGGTGTTGATATCAGCCCTGTCATGATCAAAGTGGTGGATGCTGCTGTAGCTAAAGCTTACGGCGGCAAGCGCAAGATTAGCTGGATGGAAATCTACGCTGGTGAAAAATCGACAAAAGTATACGGTCCTGATGTCTGGTTGCCAGAAGAAACCCTAAAAGTCTTGAAAGACTATGTCGTTTCTATCAAAGGCCCATTGACTACACCAGTTGGCGGCGGTATCCGGTCTCTGAACGTGGCGCTGCGTCAAGAGTTAGATTTATATGTCTGCTTGCGCCCGGTTCGCTATTTCAAAGGCGTGCCATCCCCAGTGCGTGAGCCAGAAAAAACTGACATGGTGATCTTCCGCGAAAACTCGGAAGATATCTATGCGGGTATTGAATTCCAGGAAGGCTCTGATCAAGTTAAAAAACTGATCAAGTTTTTGCAAGACGAAATGGGCGTTAAAAAAATCCGTTTCCCAGATACCTCAGGTATTGGCGTTAAACCAGTATCCCGTCAAGGTACTGAGCGTTTGGTACGTAAAGCGATCCAGTACGCGATCGACAACGACAAGCCATCCGTAACGATCGTTCACAAAGGCAACATCATGAAGTACACCGAAGGTGGCTTCCGTGATTGGGCTTATGCTTTGGCTCAAAAAGAATTCGGCGCAGAATTGATCGATGGTGGTCCATGGTGCAAGTTCAAGAATCCAAAAACGGGTAAAGATATTATCGTCAAGGATTCCATCGCTGATGCGTTCTTGCAGCAAATCTTGTTGCGTCCGGCGGAGTACAGTGTGATCGCAACATTGAATCTGAACGGCGATTACATCTCTGATGCATTAGCTGCACAAGTTGGTGGTATCGGCATTGCTCCAGGCGCTAATTTATCTGACTCTATCGCGATGTTTGAAGCTACTCACGGTACAGCGCCTAAGTATGCCGGTAAAGACTATGTGAACCCAGGTTCATTGATCTTGTCCGCAGAAATGATGTTGCGTCACATGGGTTGGGCTGAAGCGGCGGATCTGTTGATCAGCGCGACAGAAAAAGCGATCACTGTGAAGAAGGTTACTTACGATTTCGCACGTTTGATGGAAGGTGCAACACAAGTATCTTGCTCCGGCTTTGGCGATGTAATGATCGAAAATATGTAAAACTCATCCAGTGCTTTGTTGCACTAGATCGTTCTATGTAGCAAGCCCTTGATTTTCCTCGTGAGAATCAAGGGCTTTTATTTTGTACTGTCGATGATCTTAAAATTCTATTTATGGTCAAGATAGCTGATATTTATCTCATTAAAGCTAGACCATTAATCACGAAAATTATAGATACTCCTAATTAGTATATTTATTTGCCCATAGAATCATTGGACGATAAGCGATATTATATAAAAATAGGGGGGAGTATATCAAATCGATATTTTTTCAATCACCAAAAGAACAGTCCACCTTGCCGGTGCGTCAATCATGTGTTGAGGCTCGAATAGATATCAGAAGTCAGACCAGATATGGTGCGTTGGTAGCTACGTGTACCAAAAATATCGTCGTTTGATGCAGGGAGTTGAAGTGCTTGAGAGGGCAGTGCTTACTAGCTCAGAGTAATGCTGGGAGCGTTACCGCTTCTCCCAGCATAATCAAAATAAAATATCAGTTTTCTATTTAAAAAGATGCGCCATACATCCAATCAATTATGCAGTATGACGCAATTTTCTATTAGAAATTACCCTTGAACTGGACACCAAAGATGCGCGGTTCGTTGATAAAGCCAGTCAAGTTATTGAAGTCAATACCGCCGGTTACACGTACTGTGTTGGTGATGTTGCGGGAATAAGCGGCCACTTCATATTTGCCATCTTTCCAGCTATATCCAACGCGTAAGCCGCCTTCGACCAATGGTTTGCCAGTGAATTCTTTGGCTTCATAAAGGAAGAAATTGATTTTGCTGCGATAAGACCAGTCGGTATAGAAAAACAACTCACTATCGTCACTCATCGGGATGCCATAGCGCAGTGTTGCATTAGCAATCCATTTTGGTGCTTGTGGCAAAGGATTTCCGTTAATCAAGACACGATTGGCTGAATTGATTGGATCGGTAATCGTACACGCAGCACATTTAGCGACGACTAGATTTGGATCTTGAATTTCTGTAAAGTTGTAGCTACCCCCCAGAGTTGCACGCAATCTATCTGTCAGCAAGGCTTCAAAATCAACTTCTACACCATGACCCACTGTTTTGGCTGCGTTCAGCAACATGGTGGTATTTGATTGCCCACCGACTGCAGTCAACTGTTGATTTTTGATATCAAAATCATAGATGCTGGCATTAACTCGCGCGCGGCGGTTAAATAGATCTACCTTGATACCAACTTCGGCAGATAAGATGGTTTCTGCGTTGGCAACGGTGATTGGTACTGTCGTCGACGGTGCTGCAATACTCGGTGCTCTAAAGCCAGTGGCGATACGGGTATATAGATTGATATCTTTATTCAATGCATAGGTTGCACTTGCATCCCAGCTTACTTTAGAAGCAGATTCTTGCACTGCGCTAGGTCCTATTGAACCTACTACATTGGCATTGAAATATTTTTTATCTTCGGTGTAGCGTAAGCCGCCACGTAATTTGATCTGGTCTGTCAAATCGTAATTGAGTGAGCCAAACATCGCCCATGCATCATTTTCCTGGCGGCTATTAACGGCGCTAGTTTGAGCACCAGTCGTACTGTTATAGCCGTTACTGAAACCGGTTGTACCTTCATTAAAGTAGTACAAACCTGCTTGCCAGTTCAGAGGGCCGGTATTCTTAGATTCTGCGCGGAACTCCTGCGTGAGTTGGCGATGATTGCGGATGCCGCCACCAGTCTCTGATTGGAAAGGAATGAAACCAGGTCCAGTTGGATTACCACCGTCAATGTCGCCACGGCTGAAATAGCTGCTAATAGCTTCATAACCAGTGATGGAGAACAGTTTGATGCCGTCCAGATTCCAGGTTAAACGTGCACTCGCGCCGTTGGTGCGCAAAGTTTGGTAGTTTTTGCCGTTTGTAGCAATCTTGTCTGGATCAAAACCATCGACCAGATCGTTGCTACCTTTTTTGATGATATTGGCGCGGAATAAGCGGGCACTGCCATCAGTATCGCGGGCATGAATATTGAACAGCGCATTGAAGGTCGTGTTAGGGGCATACAAAAACTGCAGACGTTCTGCGTTCTCGTTATAACCTTCCAGAGATTTCTTTTGACCAGTGAATGTGTTATCCACAAAATTATCACGATGTTGACCTAACATCGAAAAACGCATTGCCCATTCTTTGTTGATTGGCGCATTGACGGCGCCTTCAACGTTGACCGTGTTGTAGGTAGCTTCAGATACGCTGTAGTAGCCTTCGGTGCGGTTGAGGATTGGTTTGGCTGAGTCAAACTTAACTACACCGGCTGGTGTGTTACGTCCAAACAAAGTACCTTGTGGTCCGCGCAACACTTCAACGCCAGCCAGATCAAAAATCGGGAAGCCTTTTAAGTCAGCATTTTCTTGCACGATATCGTCGTAAATCAAAGAAACTGGCTGGGAAGCGAATGTACTGAAATCGGTATTACCATAACCACGGATATAAAAACGTGGGAAAGTGCGGCCATTAGATGACTCAATATTCAAACTTGGCACTTTAGCTGCCAACAAGCGAATATCGCCGCCACCAGATGTCAGAACGTCCAATTTTTCTCCACGCAATTGCGAGATGGAGCTTGGAACATCTTTCATATTTTCTTGGCGACGCTCGGCAGTTACGGTAACAATTTCTAATTGTCCCGGTGCCTTCACTGGGTCTGCTGGCACCGCTGTTTGTGCCATTGCACAACCAAACGGCAACGCGGCTAGCGTCAACATCATTCCGCGCGTTCGGTTTAACCGACGCAAAGTTTTCGATTTCTTGCTCATTTCCCAACCCTCACTTTTTTATAAGTAAAAAAACTTTTTACTCGTTTTGCGCTTTTTATTGTGCAATCACAAGTTAATTTTATATATGCAAATAGCATGCCAGAATTGAGGAGGAAAATAAATGAAAACTAAAAAATGTATACAAGTTAGTTGTATTTTTATTCGTTAAACTATATTTGGCTTGCTAAATTTTCTTCACTGAAATCTAAAATTTTATCGATTAATGCAGCCAGATAATTAGAGGCCGCATCAATTTAGACCAAATAAGGCTTACTTATTGTTTGATTTTGGTGCAAGGAGAAAATATTCTTGAAGAAGAATGATTTTGTGGAAAAAGCAATTGTATACAATTGTTCAAAGATCTCTCTGGATGTTGATAAGTGTTTGATTAGGACTAAATAAATATAAGACGTACCAGAAAGTGATCTAAGTGGTTTCAATTTTTAAGTGATCATTTAGCGAACCATCAGTTGATTTCCAATATTTCGGCCAAGTTAATTTCTAGCTCCTCATCTTTGAGTTGTAGAGCATTCTCTATATCTAACAAATGCTGATCCATTAACTGGCATGCCAGCGTCACGTCACCTGCGGCAATCGCATCAATCAAACGACTATGTTCATCATTAGGGCAGGTATTCGTCTCTGGCGATTGGTATAGCGCAATGATCAGCGAACAGCGAGAAACCAGTTCTTGCAAAAAACGGATCAGCACGGTGTTACCGGCGACTTCCGCTAGCAAGACGTGAAAATCGCCTCCAAGACGTATCCATTTTGGATAGTCTTGTGTGTGATAAGCATGATGTTCGTCGATAATTAATTGTCTTAACCTGGCTATTTGCAAAGGCGTCGCACGGTTAATCGCCAGGGGCACAATCGCTGCCTCTATTGCTCTGCGAGCGGCGAAGATGTCGCGAGTTTCCTGATGAGTTGGCTGCGCCACGATGGCGCCCCGGTTGGGTCGCATCTCGAGAATATGGTCATGGGCTAATCGTTGCAGCGCTTTTCTTACCACCGTTCTACTGACAGAAAAAAGTTCACAAAGACTGGTTTCAGTCATCTTTGTACCAGGCGGCAGGCGCTGACTCATGACGGCTTTTAGTACAGAGTTATAGATTTTTTCGTCAGTTGGTATAGCACCGCGCTTTACCGTTACTTTTACCGGGCGCAGCAGTTCAGTTGATTTCAGGCTCATACGTTTCTTCTTGATGAACAGCGATCGAACGCAGACTGTACTTTATTCTTTTACGATTGTGAACCTTTGCTAAGCAATCTACGCAACTTGAACATACACATTTCTTGTTTCAGTTTGTTGCACTTCTTACAGTGTTCAAACCGGATCGGGTCAACGATCCCATGCCAGCCCGCGTTTTTACGAGTACTACCCCCTCAACATGAAAAGAGAAAAATCATGAAAAAAAATCGCCTCGCTACATCCACATTATTCACCGCAATCCTCGCTGTTGGCATGCTTGGTCTATACAGCAGCCCAAGTTTTGCCGATACTGCAACCAACGTACAGCGCGATAAAAAAGCCGAATATCATGATCGTGCTGATGTACATCGCGACAAGACCGATTTAACGCATGATCGCCATGATGTTGCCCGCGACAAAAAAGATCTTAATGCAGCGGAAGCCAACGGTAATCAAGCGGCAATCCAACGTGATCAAACTGCATTGAAATTAGACAGCAGACAAGTGGGTCGTGAAAAAGCGCATCTGAATGCCGACCGCAGCAATCTGTCAAAAGACAAACAAGACGCTGCTAACGGTGTCTATAACTCGGCACGCCAGGCTGGCCATGCAGAGAAAGATATCAACCGTGATCAAACCGCCGTCGTACATGATCGCCATGATTTAAATCGTGATCGTAAGGATTTAGTGGCGGATCAAGCTGCCGGCAATACCGCTGGTGTTGCACGTGATCAGCAAGCTGTGAAATATGATGGAAAAACACTGAACCGTGATAAGTCTGAGCGTAAGCATGATGAGAATGCGCTGAATCAAAACTAAGCTGCATGCTGAATTAGTGTGATGGTCAATGTTCTAAAAAATATGTCCCGCTTTAAACAGAGCGGGACATATTCATTTGTAAGAACGTGTTTGGAATAAAGCGGAGCATCTGTTTCATTCCAACATAAAACTATGTCGTAACTCTAATTACGACAAAATAAATTATGGCTTCACAATATAGATATTCGATTTAGGACAAGTGCTGGCAACATTACCATCCAGGACTAAAGACGAGCCGCTAGGGAATTGTGCCAACTGGTCTTTATTGATCGAAATCCACGCTTCAGTAAAATAATTTTTACCGCCACTTGTAACGCATTTCAGTGACACTGCCGTGTGTGTATTGCTACCGAAAGCATTATCAAACGCCGTTAACATTTGTGCACGAGTGACATATTGACCCAAATGCGTTTGTATAAAACTGTTAAAGCTTGTGCTGTTTAAACCTTGTACTAATTGCTCTGCCGCGCCCCAAAATGCATCTGGTGTCGCCATGCCAGAGCAAGATCCATGTTTGTAATACTCATGCTTATCCAGACATTCTGCAACGCCCGGCATATACGGCGTCAGTTTTTTAAAGCCTGCTGCGGTGACACCATAAGCATCCATTTGGCACCATGTACTGGACTTATCTAAATTAATTTCTTTCTGCGATACTCCACAATAAAACGGTTGCGTCCCGGTGTAGTCATTAGGCCATAAACCGTGCAGAGAGAAGTTACTTGCCGCATAGCTGCCTTTTAAATTGGTACATTCAGAATTGCCGCTACTGGTTGCGCAAAATCCTGGTTCCCACTGTGCTGCCAACAAAAAATAGTCGTACGTCTGCGCTTGCGCCGCTGTATTGACGGCAACGACGGCAATCAAGCTCACTACAGTTTTAATGAAAAGCTTCAACATGTGATTCTCCTAAAACGAATGTTAGGGGGGAGGGGAAACTTATTCTTAAGAAATGAGCTTAAGAATAAGCGCTAACAAAAATATCACAGTATTGACAAAAAAATACTGCGAAGGCAGCAAATATAAAGTGCTGCTATGACAGCGCGATGACATTACTGTAACCATATTTTGACCACAATATAAAGTCGAGCGGCTTAGCAAATTTCTGGAGTAGGTGAGGTTCCCCTGGAATTTAGTCTGCCAAGGGTAACGTAAAATTAACGTTACTTTTGAACGACAAGAAATGAAGAAGATACCTAAGCAGGCTTACACGACGGAGTTCAAGGAGTTAGCCGTCAAGCGCGTGACCGATAGTGCGTCAATTACAGCAGTAGTCCAAGAGTTGGGTCTTGGCGACCAGACACTGCGCAACTGGATCAAAGCTGCTGCATAAGGCAAGCTTAAAGGCGCTGGTAACAAGGTGGTGACTCAAGAGGCGATGGAACTGTCCCGATTACCTGCCGAGGTTGCGCGACTCAAACGGGAGAATGAAATCCAAAAAAAAGCGACGGCGTACTTCGCGAGAGATGTTCTGTGAAGTTCGCCTGGATGAATAGGAATAGCAGCGCCTATGCACTGGCTGAAATGTGTATGGTTTCTTGAAGTGAGTCTGAGCGGTTACCGTGCATGTAAACGTGGTGGCACGCCCGACCGACCGGAAGCGGCTGACCGAAGTGCAGATGCTGGCTGTCATAGAAGCCATTCATGTTGAACTCAAGGGCGCTTACGGCAGCCCGCGTATGCTGCGTGAGTTGAGACAGCGAGGCTTTAAAGCTAGCAAGGAGCGCACTGAGCGACTCATGCGTGAGAATGACATCAGGGCACGGCATAAGCGGCGCTACAAGATCACCTCGGACTCGAAGTATGCGCTGCCGGTGGCGGAGAATCTGCTGGATCGAAATTTTATGCCGACCGCACCCAACCAGGCCTGGACGTCAGACATGACGTATCTGTGGACTGACGAGGGCTGGCTGTATCTGGAAATTGTGCTCGATCTGTTCAACCGTGAAGTGATTGGCTGGTCACTCAGGTAGCGCATGACAACCGATATTGTGATGGATGCATTGACGATGGCGCGGGTTCGCCACCGCCCTGAAGCGGGTGTTATGCATCATTCCGATCGCGGCAGCCAAGGCGGATCCAACCGGTCGTTGCAACACCTTTAATCGAAGAGGTGTTTCATGGGTCGAAGTATGGAACGAGTGCAAAAGATAACGTGGCGAGAGGCGATGCGTTCGCCGGGTTCGCCGTCGCTCCGGGGTGAGATTGAGCGTCTGTTTTGGAAACAGATCGCCTCAGGGATCACGAGCGAGAAAGCGGCAGAGGCAGTTGAAGTATCATCGGTAGTTGGTTCACGCTGGTTCTGCTATCGTGGCGGTATGCCACTTTTTATGTCGAACCCGATGTCGGGGAAATACTTGTCGTTCGCGGAACGAGAAGAAATTGGATTGCTCTCGGTACAAGGAATCGGCGTGCGCGAGATTGCTCGTCGTGTTACATGTAGTCCATCAACGGTCTCGCGGGAGCTCAAGCGCAATGCTGCCACTCGTTGTGGGCACCTCGAATATCGGGCGTCGGTCGCGCAGTGGAAGGCTGAGCGTGTGGCCAAAAGGCCAAAGCCAGCAAAGCTAACGACTAACCCGCAACTGCGTCATTATGTGCAAGATCGTTTGGAAGGCAAGGTTCATGACATCAATGGCCGTGAGATTATCGGTCCTTGTCAGGCGCCGTTCAAGGGACGCGGCAAACCACACCGCGGAGACCGCAAATGGGTTAGTGGCTTGTCGCCTGAACAAATAGCTAACCGGCTAAAGATCGACTTCCCGGATCATGAATCTATGCGTATTTCTCACGAAACCATTTACCAAGCTCTCTACATTCAAGGACGCGGTGCTCTCAAGCGCGAGTTAGTAAGTTGCCTGCGCACCGGCAGAGCGTTACGCGTGCCGTACTTCCCTCTAAATTTTTGACATTATTAAATGTCTGCTGAATTAGGGGAAGTTCAACTGGCGCGCAAAAAGCAGCATATACATTGTCTAAAAATCGGTGACCAAGACTGGCGTAAGTTACTCATCGCGCCATGCAAACATGATCGGCTGGTCTACGCCGAGCATTTGCTCGGTCGCCTAGCCCAAGTGCTGGAGTATCTTTCGCCTTGTATCTACCGCTTGGCGATTTCAGAAGAAAAGCTGGTCAGACTGATTGACGACACGTACGCATTTCGGGGGCGTGAGAACGACTATCCAGGCGAGAGAAGGGTGAACAGTCGCTGGCAGAAATCTTAATCCCGCGTGTCCTAAAACACTTAATGTCACCGGGGTTCAAGCGCATTGATATCGTGCATGATGTGCCGGAAAAGGAACGTACCTGCCCATGCGGCACACCGATGGTGGTTATTGGTGAAGAAATCAGCGAACA
>NZ_JBEONQ010000057.1:0-23966 GCF_040544445.1 Undibacterium sp. GrIS 1.8
TGTCACATGTGCCGCTTCAAACAAGAAAACCAATCGCAACAGTGGCCACACCCATGCTCGACTTTACTGGTTTGGGTATTTTGCAAGAAGCTCATATGTTAAAAAAACTTCGTTGTTGTGAAGGCGCCACATTAAATTTGTTTAAACACGACCGTTCGCAAATTCTCTTTGCCCAATTTGGCTTAATTTGTTTCAATATGTACAGATTCTAAGACGAAAGGTGTTGAGGCCAAAGTAAAGCCGAGGCAACCTAAAATTAAACTGGTAGAGATCAGTAACCTTTATAAAACCAAAAATTTTGGAGACACACTAAATGAAAAAAACGCTTATAGCATTTGCAGTTCTCAGCGCATTTGCAGCTACTGCTTCGGCACAATCATCCGTAACGGTTTATGGTTCTATTGATGCAGGTATTCGCAGCGTAACAAACGTTGATGCTGCTGGTAACAGTAGAATCACTATGGGTTCAAACGGTACTTACAACTCCAATCGCTTGGGTTTTAAAGGCGTTGAAGATTTGGGCGGCGGTATGAATGCTCACTTCGTATTGGAGTCTGGCTTTAACACGGCAACAGGTAGCTTGGACAGCGCAGGCGTTATGTTTAACCGCTCCGCTTTTGTTGGTGTAACAGGTGATTTCGGTAATATCGATTTAGGCCGTCAATACTCTTTAGCTTTTAAAACTATTGGTACTTATGAGCCGTTTAGCTATAAATTCCCTGCTATTACGTCCCCAGTAGCTGGTGTCGCATTGTTCTTCCCAGCGACTTTCAGTGGCGGTGGTGCAACTCGTTTCAATAACGACATCCAGTACACAGCGATACTCAGTGGTGTAAAACTGAGCGCTGAATATGCTTTGGGCGAAGTTGCTGGTGATACTAGCCGTAATACTGTCAAGTCGATCGCTGCATCTTACGCGACTGGCCCGGTAAATTTTGGCGGTACTTACATGTCTACTAATATCCTTGGGTTTATCAACAAATACTATACCGTTGGTGCTGGGTACAAGGGCGATGGATGGCGTGTTACTGCTGGCTTTGTTAAAGAAAAGCAAGAAACTGCAGTGAAAATTGATCAGGATCAAAAATCTTACTGGGCTGGAGTGAACTACAACATCAGTCCACAAATTGAATTGACTGGCGCATATTATGTTACGGATGCAACTATCCCAACATCTGCGACAACGACTGTCGATTCATCTCGTAAAAATCTAGTTGTTGCTGCTACTTATGCATTATCAAAGCGCACTAACTTTTATGTGGAAGCTGATTCTAGAAAATTGAGTGGTCCTATATTTCAAATCGGTACACAAACTAAACAGACAGGTTTATCTGTAGGTATCACACATCTGTTTTAATAAATAAACAATGAATTACATCAAAAAAATTGCTTAATCAGTACGCTTGGGGAGTCTTATTCAATAAGACTCCTTTTGTTTTGGCATTGACTACGGCGAAGCTATATGCGGCTTAATTATTGTTAATTAATTAATTTTCCGTTGTTTATTAACGACGTTTGCCGTTTTGCACCCTGATAAAAGCTGATTTGGCTTTGCTGTCCGCCTTTAATTTTGGTCAAATACGTTAACTTCTTTGTAGCAGTAATAAAATTTTTGAAGTATTAGCTATTTCATACTATTAAATAATTGATTTAATAGTATGAAACTAGCTTGATGTAGTTTGATTAATATTAAAACCCTTGGAGAAATATCAATGAAAAAATCATTATTAGCTCTGGCCGTATTGGCAGCAGTTGCAGGCTCAGCACACGCTCAATCTAGCGTTACTATCTACGGTGTATTGGATATGGCTTTGCAACATGAGAATCGTGGTGGGAACACTGGCAGTATCACAGCTCTGGATAGTGGTATCCAATCCGGTTCACGTCTTGGTTTTAAAGGTACTGAAGATTTGGGCGGCGGTTTAAAAGCAAATTTCCAACTGGAGATGGGTGTTAATGCTGATACTGGTGCATCTTCTCAAGGCGGTTTAGCATTCGGTCGCCAAGCTTGGGTTGGTTTGTCAGGTGAGTTCGGTTCTGTGAATATGGGGCGTCAATACACCCCTATCTTCATTGCGACAGATACTATTGATCCATGGGATGCTGGTTTCAACAGCACAGGTGGCGGTGCTCAAGCTGGCCAAGGCACTTCTACGGCTGGTACTCTCGGATTGTTTGGTACCCCCTTCCGTACTAACAATACTGTAAATTATTCTACAAATAACTTAAGCGGCTTTACTGGTTCTGTTGCCTATACTTTTGGTGAGCAAGCAGGTAATACATCTGCAAACCGTCAAATTGGTTTGTCTGGTATATATGCCGATGGTCCTGTGCAAGTTGCGGTTGCATACAACAAAGCTAGTGATTTAGCAAGCAATGCTACTAAACTCGTTTTTTTAGGTGGTATATATGACTTCAGCATAGCAAAATTGCACGCTGCATATGGTAAAACTACCAATGACTTAAATACTGTAGATAATAAAGAATGGATGATTGGTACAACGCTTCCTTTCGGGGCAGCTAGCTTGATCGCCACTTATACTCGCGTTACTAACGAATTAGTATCTAGTGCTGGTAAAGGTCAACAGTTTGCAATTGGTGGTACTTACTCTTTGTCTAAGCGTACTAACCTGTACACAAACTATGCTCGTACAACTAATGACGCAAATTCAAATGCTGGTGGTATGGCATCTGCAAATGGTCAGACAGATAGCTTGGTCAACGTTGGTATTCGTCATCGTTTCTAATACTTTGCAGACTTAGGTCTGCTTAGTTAGCCGTAATAAAAAAAGCACCTTCGGGTGCTTTTTTATTGATTTTGAATAAATCTTTTCGCAGCCTTTCAGCCTGGTTAAACACTAAAGATGCTTAGCCGAGCAATTTGTAAGCGCCGCCTTTTTCTAAGGCGCGAACATATGATGGCATTGCATGTATTCGCTGTAGCCAATCCATTAATTTGGGATGACTTGTGTTATTGAGGCCTCCGCGTGCAGCTGATGCTTCTAGTACGAAGCTCATTTGCATATCTGCAGCACTAAATTCGCTACCTGCGAACCAACCAGTGCCAGAGATCTCTGTTTCCAGATAATGCAGATGGCGAGTGATTTGTGGTTGTATGAAACTGGTTTTTACTTTTTGCGCTATGCCACGGGCGATCGGCTTCACAAAAAATGGCATCGGACTTTGTTCTATCCTATCAAACACCAATTTCATTAAGAGGGGCGACATAGCTGAGCCTTCAGCAAAATGTAACCAGTAAATATAGCGCAAATAATCTTTGGAGTCGCGATCAGGAACCAGTCGTCCATTGGAATAGCGATTGATCAAGTATTCAACAATCGCGCCGGATTCTGCAATCGTCAAATCATCGTCGGTAATCACTGGTGATTTACCCAGCGGATGTACCGCCAACAAGGATGCCGGTGCTAACATCGTTTGGGGATCGCGCTCATATCGCTTGATCTGGTACTCCACACCCAATTCTTCTAATAACCAGAGAATGCGTTGTGACCGTGAATTGTTTAAGTGATGAACTATGATCATATTTACTTTAAACAAAAGAGACTGATAAGCCAGGTAGCGGCACTCCAGAGAACGCAGTAAACCAGGTTTCTCCTGGTAATACCGGATAAGCATCAGTCCAGCTGCCAGTCGTTATAATTTCTCCGGCGGTGAGCGGTGAGAATTGGGCTTGTGTTTTTAGTAATTGATGCAAATGCCAGATCGCATGAAGCGGACTATCCAGAACATTGCTACCGAAGCCTGCGCTACGCAAAGAGCCATCACAAGACAGAGAGACGCTCGCATTGGCCAGTACCGGGCCTAAATGGTGACGCGTCGCGCTCGACAGCATGCGCGGCTCACCGATCAGCAAAGTGCCGTGCAAGCCGAAGGCGGCGATGGCATCAGCTGCTTCAAATTTCCAATCAGGGTAGGGGCTGACGACGATTTCTAAACCATGCGCCATCCATTCCAGGCAATCGGCCAGTTCATCCATCGTCGCATCGGCAGCAGGCGTGCGGCCCAGCTTAAAAACCACTTCTGGTTCTACCCGCGGTTGTAGCGCACCTTTGAGGTCTTGCGATGTGTGGACATCATCAAGATACCGTACTGTACTGTCAAACAGAGTTGTCCAGATTGGCGCATGAATGGATTCTTTTTGTCCGTACTTTGACCACAATGTTCTGTTAGTGAACGCCAGTTTTCTGCCAACCGGAACTTCGCCTTCAGCAGTACGAATATTATCTAAGCTCTTAGCAATATCGTAGGCGTCTGCAATACTTATTGCGGAATTTGATGAGATAGGAGCGAGAGTTCTGGCGTGAGCACGCGCATCCAGAAATTGTTGAGCATAGCGATCGGCTTGGGAGGACATCAGCATGATAGCGCCAAGTTTTTAGGGAGTCCTTATTGTGGGCGAGGAGCACTGAATTCGCAAGCTGCAAGCTACATGTGAGGCAAAAAAACTGAGGGATGCCTAGCTTACTGCGGTTCAGTGCGTACCACTTTTGCCAATGGGCAATATAAAGGGGGGATATCTTTTGCAAAAAATTACCGAAGCTAAAAAAGCTACCTCAGGGCTTGCTCCAAATCACTCGATTAGTTTTATCACGACAATTTGGTTTAATGTCTACATTGCCCTGAGTATGCAGATTGGATGCTTAAGGGGTAAGAATTTGTAGTTAAATTTATCCTTGTCATCAGGCTTCACGTTAGTAATGAGTTCGATCGATAAATATATACTCACTGGGTGTATATTTAATCGTCCAAGTGTATCCTGCTCATTAGGCTTATTTTTATGAAAATTATGGGGAGTATATTAATTTAAGCACGAATTTGCTTGATTCGTACGCGCTGGCATGACGAGTCCAGCTCATTATTTTTAAGGGAGTCAAATACTTCATTGACTGGAATAACTTTTTTGCGACACGCCAGCTATCAAGCTTTTGCTCGGCTGAGCTAGCTAAAGTCTTAGTCGTATCTAACTTCCCCAAAGCTCACCATTAGGATTGGTTCTAGGTACTGCAACCCCAAAGTGCTCATAGGCTGATGGCGTTGCGATGCGTCCGCGAGGGGTGCGCTGCAAATAGCCTTGTTGTATTAGATAAGGTTCTAACACGTCTTCGATCGTATCGCGCTCCTCGCCGATTGCTGCCGCCACATTGTCTAGGCCGACCGGGCCGCCGCCAAATTTAAATAAAATGGCTTCCAGTAATTTTCTGTCCATTACATCAAATCCGACGCTATCAACGTCCAGCATTTTGAGTGCCGCGTCGGCGATATTTTTGGTGATGTCGCCATTACCTTTTACTTCTGCATAATCTCTGACTCTACGCAGCAGACGATTGGCGATACGCGGTGTGCCACGCGCACGTTTAGCGATTTCATACGCGCCATCGGGATTGATAGGGGCGTTAAGCAAAGACGCCGAGCGTGTCACGATGCGGGTTAATTCTTCTGCAGTATAAAATTCTAGGCGTGCCACGATGCCAAAACGGTCGCGCAAGGGGTTGGTCAACATGCCCGCACGGGTAGTTGCACCAACTAAGGTGAATGGCTGCAGATCCAGTTTAACCGAGCGTGCTGCGGGGCCTTCACCGATCATGATGTCGATCTGATAGTCTTCCAGCGCCGGGTATAAAATTTCTTCCACCACAGGCGACAAACGATGAATCTCGTCGATAAACAAGACGTCATTTGCTTCCAGATTGGTTAATAGAGCGGCTAAATCTCCTGCGCGCTCTAATACCGGGCCCGAGGTTTGACGTAAATTGACACCCATTTCACGCGCAATAATGTGTGCCAGTGTGGTTTTGCCTAAGCCTGGTGGACCGAATAGCAGCGTGTGATCGAGTGCTTCTTTGCGCTGTCTGGCAGCGGTGATAAAGATCTCTAGCTGACCGCGGATTTTTTCTTGTCCTACATACTCATCTAATTGTTTGGGACGAAGCGCGCGCTCGATCGCTTCTTCATTCGGTGATGCCGGTGTCGCCGCGATGATGCGGGTGTCGCTCAGGTTGTTCGTGCTACTGAAGTTATCGGTTTGGATGCTCATGATGGATTAGCTTTTCGACAGAGATTTCAGGGCCAGCTTAATACCGTCAGAAACGCCGGTGCCAGCCGGTAAAGTCTTCAGCGCCAGCAAGGCTTCTTTGTCGGAGTAACCCAGCGCTAACAAGGCATTGAGTATGTCGGACTGATGGTCGTGCATTGCAATGCCGCCAGCACTGGCACCAATATCTGCACCCAACTTACCTTTGAGTTCCAGTAATAAACGCTCGGCAGTTTTTTTGCCTATGCCCGGGACGCGAGTTAGGCGACTTGCTTCTTGTAAAGTAATCGCCTGCGCTAGATCACTGACTGACATGCCAGACAAAATGGATAGAGCAGTGCGTGCCCCAACACCACTGATTTTGATTAACTGCCGAAACGTGCTGCGTTCTTCTGCGCTGCCAAAGCCAAACAAAACATGCGCATCTTCGCGAATGGCAAGGTGCGTCAGCAAGACGACTTTCTCGCCTAGCGCAGGCAAGTTATAAAATGTACTCATTGGGACGTCAACGTCATAACCGACGCCCTGGCAGTCAACCAATAACTGAGGGGGATTTTTTTCGAGCAGAATACCTGCGATACGACCTATCATGGCAGCCCTTTTAGCTAGCTTAACTTGGAGGAAAATTGCAGCACAGAATTGCAGCGCATAATCACAACGCGCATTACTGTATAAATAAGCAGTAATGATAACCTATCCTATCAGGCGACCTGCACGTACTCGTAAGCCTTTTTTTGCTAAAGCGGGTGCAAGTTTGCCGAGCATCGCTAAAGTATCGCCGCTGTGCGCATGACAAATCGCAACACCCAATGCATCCGCCGCATCAGTGCTAGGCATGCCAGACAAGCTCAACAGCCGTTGCACCATATCTTGTACTTGTTCTTTTTTTGCTTTGCCGTGACCGACCACGCCTTGTTTGACTTGCAGCGCCGTATATTCCGCTACGGTGAGGTCGGCACTCACTAAAGCGCAGATCGCCGCTCCGCGGGCTTGTCCTAATAACAGCGTTGACTGGGGATTGACATTGACGAAGACTTTTTCTACCGCTGCGCAATCGGGCTGGTAGGTTTTAATGATTTCAGAAACGCCGAGCAAAATGGTTTTGAGCCGTTCTGGCAAGGATTCGTCTGCCGTTTTAATCGTACCGGAAGCGATATAGGTTAACTTGCTACCTTGTTTATCGATGACGCCAAAGCCGGTAGTGCGCAGACCGGGGTCTATGCCGAGAATTTTCATCGCGGCACCTCCAAAAATCGATCGCATGACAACCTTCTAATGACGACGTGCAAGGGATGATTTTTGAAGGGATGCATGAATGCCGTATTAATGACGGAAATGACGTATACCAGTGTAAATCATGACAACACCGCGTTCGTCCGCCGCATCAATGACTTCCTGATCACGCATAGAGCCGCCTGGATGAATCACGCAGGTGGCACCCGCATCGACCACTACATCAAGGCCATCGCGGAACGGGAAAAACGCGTCGGATGCTACTGCTGAACCGGTCAGCGTCAAGCCAGCATTTTGTGCTTTGATCGATGCAATACGCGCAGAATCAATACGGCTCATCTGACCAGCACCAACGCCGAGTGTCATGCCATTGCCACAGAAGACGATGGCATTTGATTTCACAAATTTGGCAACGCGCCATGCAAACATTATATCTGCCATTTGTTGTGGTGTTGGTTGCAGTTTTGAGACTACCCGTAATTCTTCAGGGCCTACATTTTTAGAATCTGGTGCCTGAACTAGCAGGCCGCCACCAACCCGTTTCAGGTCGTAGGTATTGATGCCCTTACCCAAAGAAATTTCCAGCAAACGCACGTTTTGTTTTGCCGCAAAAATTTGCTTTGCTTCGGCGGTGAATGACGGTGCGATCAGGACTTCAACAAATTGTTTGGCAACAATCTCAGCCGCCTTACCGTCAAGCTCGCGGTTAAAGGCGATGATGCCGCCGAACGCGGAAGTCGGGTCTGTTTGCAGGGCTTTGCTATAGGCTTCAAATGGAGTCGCACCTAAGGCAACGCCGCACGGGTTTGCATGTTTGACGATCACGCAAGCGGATTCCGCGAAAGATTTGACGCATTCCCAAGCGGCATCTGCATCAGCGATATTGTTGTACGATAGTTCTTTGCCTTGCAATTGCGTGTAATTCGCCAGTGACCCATCCAGGCTAATCAGATCGCGGTAGAACGCAGCGGACTGATGCGGATTTTCGCCGTAACGCATTTCCTGTACTTTTTCAAAATGCAGATTCAGCGTTTGTGGATAGCTGCTGCGAGTCGCATGCGTTTTATCTTCGCCGAGACTAGTCAGATAATTGGTGATCGCGCCATCGTATTGTGCGGTATGCGCAAATACCTTTTTCGCTAACGTGAATTTAGTATCGTAGCTGACGACGTTTTGATTTGCGGTCATTTCATCTAGTACGACCTGGTAGTCGCTAGGATCAACGATCACCACAACATCTTTATGATTCTTGGCGGACGAGCGCAACATCGTTGGACCACCGATATCGATATTTTCAATCGCGTCTTCCAAAGAACATTCGCCTTTGGCAACGGTTTGCTGGAACGGGTACAGATTGACGACCACCATATCGATGGTCGGAATACCATGCTTTTCTAATGCTGCTACATGCTCTGGAAAATCACGCCGCGCCAGAATTCCGCCATGGACTTTCGGATGCAAAGTCTTTACACGACCATCCAGCATTTCAGGGAAACCGGTGTAGTCAGCAACCTCGGTTACTGGCAAGCCGTTGTCAGCCAATAATTTTGCCGTACCACCGGTGGACAATAACTTGATACCCATGCCGGACAGCGCACGTGCGAACTCAAGAATGCCGGTCTTGTCGGAGACGGAGATGAGAGCTTGTTTGATCATGATAAGGAGCTAAGGAGCTTGTGAAGTGGAAGAATTCGGTAGCAAAAACAGATCAGGCGTTGCAACATCTGCCCACGCCTTTGGTGCTAGCTGGCTATTACAGCAAGCCGTGTTGCTGTAACTTTTTACGTAAAGTATTGCGATTGATGCCCAGCATATCTGCTGCTTGTGATTGATTGCTTTCCGCTCGGGTCATGACCATTTCTAACATTGGTTTTTCTACAGCCAACACGACCATATCGTAAATATTGGAGGCAGGTTGTTCGCCCAGATCACGGAAGTATTTTTCCAAATTTTTGTGAACGGCTTCTTGAATGCTATCTTTGCTCATGCTTTTAATTTTCTATCAGTGCTTGTTTGACTTATTCTTGTTGAATACGTTTTTTCTTAAATTCCTACTGTTTCTCTTTCGCTTTTGACGAAGATGAAAACAGAAAAAATTAACTACGCTGCCAACTTTTCTTCGGAGGGGCGGTATTGTAACCGCTCGCTGGTCTGACGATCAAAAAACATTTTTACTGCATCTAACTGGTCTTCGCATGAGGTCAATAAATTCATCTCTTGACGAAAATCTTCTCCACCAACTAAATCTTGTACGTACCAACCTATATGTTTGCGCGCCGTTCTTACTCCCATAAACTCACCATAGAAAGCGTAATGAGCGCGTAAATGTGCATCCATCAAACGACTGACTTCCGACACCATCGGCGCGGGTAAATAAGTGCCGGTTTTCAGGAAGTGTTCGATCTCGCGGAATATCCACGGTCGTCCTTGTGCCGCGCGGCCTATCATGATCGCGTCTGCACCTGTCACCTGTAAAACATACTTGGCTTTTTCTGGTGTCGTGATATCGCCGTTGGCAACTACCGGAATATTGACCGCTGCTTTGACGGCGGCGATAGTCTCGTATTCCGCATCGCCTTTATAGCCGTCTGCACGAGTACGCCCATGCAGCGTCAGCATGGCGATCCCTGCGGATTCGGCAATGCGTGCAATATTCAAGGCATTTTTATTGGCTCGATCCCAGCCAGTACGAAACTTCAACGTGACTGGCACATCGACTGCATTGACAACCGCTTCTAAAATCGTAGCGACCAGTTTTTCATTTTGTAGCAGAGCCGAACCGCACCAGGCGTTACAGACTTTTTTGACTGGGCAACCCATATTGATATCAATAATCTGCGCACCTCGGTCCACATTATGCTTGGCACATTCAGCTAGCATAGTCGGATCTGCTCCGGCGATCTGAACGGCTTTTGGCTCCATCTCACCTTCGTGATTGGTACGGCGCGAAGACTTCTCGGTATCCCACAACTTTGGATTAGACGCCGCCATTTCAGACACCGCATAACCAGCACCCAGTTCTTTGCAGAGCTGGCGAAACGGTCTGTCCGTCACGCCAGCCATGGGCGCGACAAAAAGATTATTCCGCAATTGATGGGGTCCAATTTGCATAGTAGAGATAATTTGGGGTAGAGAGTAGCGAAAAGCCAAATCGCCAAGGAAAAGTATTTTACCTGAAATGTGCCTAAATAATTAGCAAAATACTTGACCTAAAATCAGAATATTTTTATCTATCTATGTTGACTTAATGATAGTTTGGTTTTTTGAATACTTCATAAAAACGGCCTTCGTCATTCTGTTTAAACGGCATAAAATTATAGAGATGCTAATTTGTAATTATCTTTGTGTATAGTTGTCGATAAATAGCAGCCTTGACTTACTTTGGCGTATCAATTTTTATCTGATCCTAATTTTCACCTGCGTATTGATCGCTCCTAAAGTCTTTTTTAAAGCCTATTTCATCACTGATTTCCAGTAGGTATTAATCAGTCAAGGATGAAATATGTTTTTAACTTTAAGGAGCTGCAGTGAGTACTATCCAAGTAAAGAGCAACACAGAAAGTCAAGCAAAAAATCAAGCAGCCGGTTTGCATAAAATCACGATCGTCGGCGGCGGTGCAGGTGGTTTAGAGTTGGCGGTCAGGCTCGGTAAAAAATTAGGTAAAAAAAAGAAAGCAATCATCACTTTGATTGATGCCAGCCGCACCCATTTATGGAAGCCTTTATTGCATCAAGTCGCTGCAGGCACTTTGGACAGTCATGCGGACGAGCGCGAGTATTTCGCACTGGCGCGCTCGAATCATTTTGAGTTTCGCTTAGGGCGTATGGATGGTCTGAGCAGAGAGAAGAAAGAAATTTATCTCTCCGCGACCTGTGATGAAGATGGTAGTGAATTGCTGCCGCGTCAGGCGATTGCTTACGATAGTCTGGTGATTGCGTTAGGTAGCCAGACCAATGATTTTGGTACGCCGGGTGCGCGTGACAATAGCATCATGCTGGACTCGCTTCCCGCTGCAGAACGCTTCCACCAAAAGCTAGTCAATTGCTGCTTACGTGCGCAAACACAAGCGCGGCAATCCGGTGAAGGGCGCTTCACTGTAACGATCATCGGTGGCGGTGCCACGGGGGTGGAACTGGCTGCCGAACTGCACATGACGACTAAGATTTTATCTAGTTACGGACTGGTTAATTTTCATCCGGAAAAAGATTTAAAAATCGTCATCGTGGATGCGGCTCCGCGTTTGTTACAGATGCTGCCAGAGCGCTTATCCGACGCAGTTGCCCGCGAATTACGCAGTATCGCAGTAGAAGTGCATACCAACGAACGTGTGGTAGAAGTCACCAAAGAAGGTGTCAGCATGTCCAGCGGAAAATTTATCCCTAGTGGTATTGTTGTTTGGGCAGCTGGCATTAAAGCGCCAGAATTTTTAAAAGATCTGGACGGTCTGGAAAGCAACCGCATCAATCAGTTAGTCGTTCACCGGACTTTGCAAACCACACGTGATACATCGATTTTTGCGCTGGGTGATTGTTGCGCCTGCCCGCAAGGCGAGGGTTTGCCGACGGTCCCGCCCCGCGCCCAATCTGCGCATCAGCAAGCAAGTCTGCTGGCAGATTCTCTAAGCCGGATGTTGCAGGGAAAATCGCTAAAAGAGTTTACCTACAAAGATTATGGTTCTCTGGTCTCATTAGGTAACTACACCACTGTCGGCAGTTTAATGGGCGCACTGGCAAATGGCTCGGTCTTCATTGAAGGTACTCTCGCCAAATGGATGTATTGGTCACTGCATAAGAACCACCAAGTTGCTGTCAATGGCTTGTTTCATACATGGCTATCCACCTGGGCGGAAACAATTGATAGGGTGCGCAATCCTCGGATTAAATTACACTGATCTTAAAAAATCAGAAGTTCCCAGAAATAGCTTATCCAATATAAATGCGCCTCCCAGGCCAAAAAGTGCTGGGAAGGCGCATTTATATTGGACAGTGGTTTTGGGATTTTTAGAAACGCTGATTGAATTGCATTATTAGACAGCAGTATTCGACAATTCTTAAATCATGATTGCAAAAGCTTACGTTATGGCTTATTTTGCATCTTCGGTTCTTTTAAAGGAAAATTTTTCGTGAAATTGATTACTGCACTCATGCTCAGCGCCGGTATTTTGTCTCCAGGCCTCGCTTATTGCGCTACACCAGAAGATAGTGCGCCACAACCCAAAGTTAGTCGCGCTGCCGCCGTTAAAGTAACTTCGGTCGAAGGTATTACTGAATACCGCCTTGCCAACGGCATGCGCGTCTTGTTATTCCCGGATGCCAGCAAACCGACATTGACCACTAATATTATTTATATGGTTGGCTCACGTCATGAAAACTATGGCGAAACCGGTATGGCTCATTTGCTTGAGCACCTGATGTTTAAGCCAAGCGCTAATTTTGGTATTAAAAAAGGGACGAGAACACCGGTCGAAATTTTGAATTCCACAGGCGCACAATTTAACGGCACCACCTGGTATGACCGTACTAATTACTACGCTACTTTCCCCGCTAACGACGACAACTTGCGTCAGATGTTAGCGTTAGAAGCGGACCGTATGGTCAACGCGGCGATCGACCAAAATGATCTGTGGAATCCCAAGACCAATAAAGGCGAAATGACGGTCGTACGTAACGAGTTTGAAATGGGCGAAAGTGACCCGATCGGTGTCACGACTGAACGTATTCAGGCAGTTGCCTATGATTGGCATAATTACGGCAAATCGACCATCGGTGCGCGTTCAGATATTGAGCAAGTCAACATTCCTCGCCTGCGCGCTTTTTACAAAAATTACTATCAGCCAGACAATGCGGTACTGATGGTGGCAGGCCGTTTTGATGAAGCCAAAGTCTTGAAGCAAATCAATGATTTGTTTGGCCGTATTCCAAAACCAAATCGTATCTTACAACCAACTTACACAGCAGAGCCGACACAGGATGGCGAACGCGCTGTGACAGTACGTCGCAGCGGTGGCACGCAGTTTATCGGCGCTGGTTATCATGTTGCACCGTCGGGTCATCCAGATGCAGTCGCGCTGAATATTCTGGGACGTATTCTGATCGATGCGCCAAGCGGACGTTTGTATAAAGCCTTGATAGAAACCAAATTGGCAACTCGTCTGGAGTACGAAGGCGTCAGCAATCTTGAACCAGGCTTCCGCATCTTCGGTGCCGTTGTAGCGAAAGATGGCAATCTGGATCAGACTCAAGACGCGATGTTAAAAGTATTGGAAGACCTGAAGTCGCAACCAATTACCGATGCCGAGGTCACCCGCGCCAAGCAACAGATAGACAAGAGTATTGAATTGGCGACGGCAGACACAGCGCGCCTGACAGTCGCCTTGACAGAATCAATGGCTGCCGGTGATTGGCGCCTGTTCTTTTTGCAACGTGATCAGATGGAAAAAATGGATGCCGCAACAGTCCAGGCGGCCGCTATTAAATATCTGAAATCAACCAACCGTACTTTGGGTCGCTTTATCCCAACAGACACCGTTGATCGCACTGACGTGCCGGCTAAAACGGATGTGATGGCGATGGTCAAAGACTACACCGGTCGTGCAGTTGTCGCGCAGGGCGAGAGCTTTGATCCTAGTCCTGCCAATATCGAGGCACGTACCCAACGCTTTACGTTACCTGGCGGCTTGAAGGCAGCTTTGCTGTCCAAAAAAACTAAGGGTGCTACCGTCAGCGTCGTGATGCAATTGAATCTCGGCGCGGATGAAAGCCTCAAAGGTAAAACACAGGCAGGTGTATTCACTGCCAGCATGCTGATGAGCGGCACAGATCGTATGTCACGTGAGCAGATCAAAGACGCCTTCGATAAACTCAAAGCGCAGGTCAATATTGGTGGTACTGCTGAGCGTGTCACGGCGACAGCCACCACCACACGTGATAACTTGCCAGCGGCGCTTGATTTGCTAGCAGAGGTGTTGAAAAAATCTGCCTTCCCTGCCAAAGAATTCCAAGAGAAGCAACTGGAAGCAATCAATCGTGTAGAGCAAAGTATTCCAGAGCCACAAGCATTGGCATTCAATAGTATGTCTCGCCTGATCGACGCGACGCCTGCAGGCCATGTACGCCATGTCGGTAGCTTGCAGACACAATTGGCCGATACCAAAGCAGTCAAATTGGAAGAGATCAAAGCCTTCCACACAGCGTTTTATGGTGCGAATAATGCGACTGTTTCTGCCGTCGGTGATTTTGATGCGACAGCATTAAAAACGCAATTGACCAGCCTGTTTGATAACTGGAAATCGACTCAAAACTATGTGCGTATTCCTGCGTCTGTCAAACCGGTCGCTGGTGCCAAAGTCTCGTTGGAAACCCCAGACAAAGCGAATAGTTTTTTGATCGCTATTCAGCCTTTGCCAATCAAAGATGACTCAGAAAGTTACCCAGCCTTGTTAATGGCTAACCACATCTTGGGCGGTGGCGCACTGCATAGTCGTCTGGCCGACCGTATCCGTCAAAAAGAAGGCTTATCTTACGGCGTAGGCTCACAACTCAACGTACCAGCACGCGAACCCGCCGGACTCTGGTTGGCTTACGCCATCAGCGCGCCGCAAAACACCGCCAAAGTAGAAGCTGCATTGCGTGAAGAAGTGCAAAAAGCGCTGACGGATGGATTTACTGAAGATGAGTTAGCCGAAGCCAAAAAAGGCTGGAAGCAATCTGCAGAAGTAGTGCGCACGCAAGATTTACAACTGGCGCGTCGTCTGGCAAGTGACCTCAATATCGGTCGCACAATGATTTACGATAAAGACTTAGAGGCTAAAGTTGCAGCGTTGTCGTTAGCTAAAGTCAACGATGCTTTGCGCCAGAACCTGAAAACGGTCAATTTATCAGTGATCAGTGCAGGTGATTTTGCTAAAGTGGCGAAGGATGCTGCAGCGAAGTAATATTTTTTAAATTAGCGGTAAGCAAAAGGCAGAACTCGTTGATGAGCTCTGCCTTTTTTATTGACTTGCTATGTTGGTGATCGCGGTGATTTGAAATCAGGCTTTGCTGGAGCGCGAGAGTTTTTTAAAATTCACAGAAGTTCTCAAAATTAATCGTCCAATGACTCTGCGCCTCGCAGGCCAAAAATACGCCAGAAGCCGCATTATCATTGGACAATCAAATTACATAATTTAGAAGAACAACTTCTGCAATTCCAGTCCCGGATTTTCTGCCCGCATAAATGCCTCTCCAACCAGGAAGCCGTGGACGTTGGCATCACGCATGCGTTTGACGTCGGCGCTGCCCATGATGCCCGATTCGGTGATGACTAATTTGTCTGACGAAATGCGTGGCAATAAACCGATCGTCGTATCCAGCGTCACATCAAAGGTGCGCAAGTTACGGTTGTTGATGCCTAATAAATTAGTATTCAGTTTTAATGCGGCGTCGAGTTCTTCACCGTCATGCACTTCTACCAGTACATCCATGCCTAGCTCATGCGCGCAGGCTTCGAGTTCTGCCATCAGGCCGTGATCGAGTGCCGATACAATCAATAGAATACAGTCCGCGCCCCAACTGCGAGCTTGATAGACCTGATAAGGATCAATCAGGAAGTCTTTGCGCAGAGCGGGAATGCTGCAAGCCGCCCGCGCTTGTTTTAAATAATCGGGTGCCCCCTGGAAGAACTGCTCATCAGTCAACACAGACAAGCAAGCTGCACCGTGGTCTGCGTAACTGAGCGCGATATCAGCAGGTTTAAAGTCGGCGCGAAGTATGCCTTTGGACGGTGAAGCTTTTTTTATTTCAGCAATTACACCTGCCTGACCAGCGCTGATTTTATTCCGCAAACTGGCTTCAAATCCGCGTATCGTTGCACGTGCTTCGGTATCGCTTTCGACTTCGTTACGCAGGCTAGCATACGATTGGTATTTTTTAGCAGCAGCGACTTCATCGACTTTGACCGCCAGAATTTTATTCAGAATATCTGACACGATTACGTCCCTTTACCTAGTCGCTGTGTGACCTGCACCAATTGCTCCAGCTTGGCGAGGGCGGCGCCGGAGGCGATAGCTGCCTGTGCTTTTTTGACGCCATCGGCGATGGAGTCGGCGATGCCCGCGCCGTACAGTGCGGCACCGGCATTCAGACTCACGATATCAGTCGCAGCCCCAGGTACGTTATGCATGACTTCCATAATTTTAGCTTTAGATTCTTCCGCACCAGATACTCTGAGCTGACGATTGGAGACCATGTTCAGACCAAAATCTTCTGGATGAATATCGTATTCGCGGATTTCGCCATTCACCAGTTCGCCAACCATAGTGGGGGCGCCGAGCGAAACTTCATCCATATTGTCGCGTCCCCACACCACCAGCGCATGTTGTGCACCGAGGCGTTGTAATACGCGGACTTGAATACCGACCAGATCGGGATGGAATACGCCCATCAAAATATTAGGTGCGCCAGCTGGATTGGTCAGCGGTCCGAGGATATTAAAAATCGTCCGCACGCCAAGTTCTTTGCGCACCGGCGCAGCGTGTTTCATCGCAGCGTGATGATTCGGTGCGAACATAAAGCCGATACCAGTTTGCGCGATGGATTGAGCAATTTGTTCTGGCTGCAAATTGATATTCACACCCAGCGATTCCAATACGTCTGCACTACCGGAGGATGACGATACGCTGCGACCACCATGCTTGGCGACACGCGCGCCTGCCGCAGCAGTCACAAACATCGATGCGGTAGAAATATTAAACGTATGAGCACCGTCGCCACCGGTGCCGACAATGTCGATCATATTTGTAGTGTTTGCCAGCGGGACTTTGGTGGAGAACTCGCGCATGACCTGCGCCGCTGCGGTGATTTCTCCTATGCTTTCTTTCTTCACCCGCAGACCCATGGTCAGTGCGGTGATCATCACAGGAGACATTTCGCCGCCCATGATTTTGCGGAACAGATATAGCATTTCGTCGTGAAAAATTTCACGGTGTTCGATCAATCGCGTCAACGCTTCTTGTTGGGAGATGGTCATCTTATTTTCCGATCAAAAAGTTTTTTAACAGCGCGTGACCATGTTCAGACAGAATTGATTCAGGATGGAATTGCACACCCTGCAAATCAAATTCCTTATGTCGCACGCCCATGATCTCGCCGTCCTCTGTCCAAGCGGTGACTTCCAGGCAGGCGGGTAAGCTTGAGCGTTCAATCGCCAGTGAGTGGTAGCGCGTGATGATGTACGGGCTAGGCAAATCGCTGAACACACCGACACCAGTGTGCGCAATCGGCGACGTTTTTCCATGCATCACCTGTTTAGCGCGAATGATCTTGCCACCGAAGGCGGCGCCGATACTTTGATGCCCAAGGCACACGCCAAGAATCGGAAGTTGCCCGGAAAAACGTTCGATCAAAGGCACCGAGATACCAGCCTCATGCGGTGTGCAAGGGCCGGGAGAAATACAGACGCGATCGGGTTTCATCGCGGCGATTTCATCTAGCGTGATTTCATCATTGCGATAGGTGCGGATCTCTTCGCCCAACTCAGCAAAATATTGCACCAGGTTGTAGGTGAAGGAATCGTAGTTGTCGATCATGAGTAACATTTATATCTCTCCATCTAGGCCATCTTGCACTTGTTCTGCCGCGCGTAAAACAGCGCGTGCTTTGTTTTCGGTTTCTTGCCATTCCATTTCTGGCACGGAGTCGGCGACGATTCCCGCAGCCGCCTGTACATGCAGCATGCCATCCTTTAAAACACCAGTACGTATAGCAATGGCCAAATCCATTTCACCACCGAAGGATAAGTAACCACAAGCGCCACCGTAAATGCCGCGCTTGGTCGGCTCTAGCTGATCGATCAGTTCCATGGCTCTGACCTTGGGCGCGCCGGATAAAGTGCCAGCAGGGAAGGTCGCTTTTAGCACATCAAGATTCGATAAGCCATCTTGCAGAATGCCTTCGACGTTGGAGACGATGTGCTGTACGTGGGAGTATTTTTCGATCACCATCTGGTCAGTCACTTTGACGCTGCCAGTTTTCGCGATACGGCCGACGTCGTTGCGTGCGAGGTCGATCAGCATGACGTGCTCGGCGATTTCTTTTGGATCTGCTAGTAATTCTTTGGCGAGTTGTGCGTCGAGTTCTGGCGTACTGCCGCGTGGTCGTGTACCTGCCAACGGGCGTATGGTGACTTTTTTATTGCCGTCACTGAGTTGTTCGTTACGCACCAAGATTTCTGGTGACGCACCGATGATTTGCATATCGCCAAAATTGTAGAAATACATGTACGGCGATGGATTCAGCGAGCGTAATGCGCGATACAGTGACAGCGGCGAATCGACATAAGGCTTACGTATACGCTGGCCGATTTGTACTTGCATCAGATCGCCAGCCATGACGTATTCTTTGGCTTTTTCGACGGCTTGCAGATAATCAGCTTTGGCGAAATCACGAATCGATTCTGTTCGGACTGATGCGGATGTGACGGGAGCATCAACACTACGGCGCAACATGGCGCGTAAATCGCGCAGACGTTGTCGGGCTTTCGACCAGGCTTCGGGCTGAGTCGGATCGGCATAGACGATTAAATACAATTTGCCAGACAGATTGTCGATCACGGCGAGTTCTTCTGTCACCAGCAATTGAATATCAGGCAAGCCGAGATCATCTTTTGGGGCGCTGTGTTCCAGTCGTTTTTCGACATAGCGCACCGCATCGTAGCCAAAATAGCCCGCTAGTCCTCCACAGAAGCGAGGCAATCCTGGACGCAGTGCCACCTTAAAGCGCGATTGGAATTCGGCGATGAATTCGAGCGGATTTCCCTCTACGGTTTCGATCACTTTACCGTCTTTGACGACTTCGCTGCGGTTGCCGTAGCTACGTATCAAGGTGTTGGCCGGCAGACCGATGAAGGAGTAGCGGCCAAAGCGCTCACCTCCCATCACCGATTCCAGCAGGAAGGTATTCTTGCCTGTGTTCTGGGTTTGTGCCAGTTTCAGATAGAGAGTTAAAGGCGTTTCCAGATCGGCGAACGCTTCCGCGATCATAGGAATACGGTTGTAGCCTTGCGCGGCCAGCGATTTAAATTCGAGTTCGGTCATGATGTGCTTTCAGCCGCCTCTATGCAATTCGAGGATGAAGGCGGATAAGACTGGATGGGAAAAACGGTTTCAGGCACATGCTCAAGGATATGGCGAGCAGACGCCTGCGCGGAATCAGGTAGATTGCCAGCGTCGCCATAGCCAGGCCTCAAAAGAGCCTAGTGTGATTGCGAAACGTTTTATAGTAAGAAACATTCTTAGGTGGTTGAACGTTAGGTGAATTCGGGTGAATCTTTATCGAATCTTATGTGGAAATTAATGTGGCCGCTTCCAATAAGTTTTGGACTATACCATCAGTGTCAATATTTTGTATAGCTTCGCCATGGTTGTAGCCGTAGGGTACATGCAACACCGGGCAACCCGCTGCACGTGCGGCTTGGGCGTCGTTAGAAGAGTCACCAATAGCCAGAACTTGCGCAGGAGGTAAATCAAAATCAGCACACACTTTTAGCAGCGCCATCGGATCGGGTTTTTTGCGCGGGAAAGAGTCGCCGCCATAGACGATCTCAAAATAGCTGGCTAAACCTTTCTTTAATAGCAGCGGCGTGGTGAAGTTGACGGGTTTATTAGTGACGCAAGCCATGCGTAATCCAAGGCTGCGCATGGCTGCTAATCCTTCAATTACGTTGGGATAGAGCTTGCTGTAGTCGCCGTTAATGGCAAGATAATGGCGCTGATAAGCAGCCATTGCTGCTTCAAAATGAGTGGCGATTTGCTCTTGATCAAAGCCCACCGCCAGTACTCTATGGATCAGATTCTCCGATCCTTTTCCGACAAAATTAGTAATGGTGGTGATGTCTAAGGGCGATAGTGATAGTTCGGCGCGCATCCGGTTAATCGCAACCAGAAAATCTGGCGCGGTATCGATCATGGTGCCATCAAGATCAATGATGACGGCTTTGATATTTTTCAGCATAAAATAGCGAAATGAGACGTCCAATCACTCTGCGGCTTTCAGCCCGATATTGGTCTGGGAGCCGCAGAATGATTGGACACTATGTTTTATAAATATTTACACTGTCGCCAATTCAGCGCGCATGGCATTGATGACTGCGGTGTAATCGGGTTTGCCGAAAATTGCAGAGCCCGCAACGAAGGTGTCGGCGCCCGCCCTGGCTATTTCAGCGATATTGTCGATTTTGACGCCGCCATCTACTTGCAACAAAATATTGCGGCCCGATTCATCAATCAGCCTTCTGACGGCAGCGATCTTTTTCAATGTGTGTGGAATAAAAGACTGGCCGCCAAAGCCGGGGTTGACGGACATCAACAAAATCAGATCCAGCTTGTCCATGACATTTTCTAAGACTTGCAAGGGTGTGGCGGGATTAAACACCAAACCTGCTTTGCAGCCACAATCACGGATTAATTGCAGGCTGCGGTCGATATGTTCTGAACCTTCGGGATGAAAGCTGATCAGATTTGCACCCGCTTTGGCAAAATCAGGAATAATGCGGTCAACGGGTTTTACCATCAGGTGCACATCAATCGGGACTTGCACATGAGGGCGAATCGCTTCGCAGATTAAAGGTCCTATCGTGAGATTTGGCACATAATGATTGTCCATAACGTCAAAATGAATCATGTCGGCGCCAGCGGCGACAACATTGCGGACTTCTTCACCCAAACGGGCAAAATCGGCGGAGAGGATGCTGGGAGCGATACGATAAATAGTCATGGCGTGAGTGTCATCAATAAGTATGCAGTTGGGATGCGCTATTTTACTCTGATGGCTCTCGCGATTTTGTAAGATGCGAACTTGCGTCAGGTTTATTAGGCCAGCCGGATGAAAACTGATGAGAACGTGTAAGCTGATCGCCTGAAAATCAACCAATCAAAAATTATTCAAAGAAAACTATGTCCGCTTACGAAATGAGTGTTTCCGTCGTCACAGAATATGTTGCTGAGCAATCGAATCCTGATCACAACAGTTTTGTCTTTGCTTATAAAGTGACGATCAAAAATATTGGTACCGTGGCAGCGCAAGTGATCGCGCGCCATTGGATTATTACCGATGCCAATGATTATATTGAAGAGGTAAAGGGGCTAGGCGTTGTTGGCCATCAGCCATTTTTGCAGCCAGGACAAAGTTTTGAATACAGCAGCGGCAGTCAGTTAAAGACGCCACAGGGCAGCATGAAGGGGAGTTATTTTTGCGTAGCAGAAGATGCGCATCAGTTCGAGGTAGCGATTCCTGAATTTGTTTTATCTTTGCCGCGCACTTTACATTGACTTTAATTTTTTGATTCTGGTTCTGAGACTGTTGTTGATTCCGGTTCTAGCTCTGTTTTTTGTTCGACCTTTGTTGGCGGTGCATGAGGTCTTTGCCCCTGGAACATTGTCCACCAGACAATAAAAATTAATAAACACATCGCCAGACAAGCTTCTAATCCTAATAACCACATTTTGTTTTCCTCATGTTCAAACTTTCCGCCATTCTACCCCTGACCGCTGTTGCTGTATTGCTGGCAGCGTGCAACTCGACACCGATCAAAAAAGTACCTCTACCGGCGGTGACTACACCACCCGGTAGCGCTACTGCCGTTGTTATCCCGCCTGTTGCGACCAAGCCTAGCGACTTATTTAAGCCAGTCAGTTTTAATGATGTGCCGGGGTGGCAGCAAGACAATCTGACCGAAGCCTGGCCAGCTTTTTTAAGTTCCTGTTCAGCGTTACGCCATAAACCGGAATGGAAAGAGCCTTGCACGATCGCTAAAGATGTCGATGGAAAAGATAACGGTGCCGTACGGGTATTCTTCGAAGCATTTTTCACGCCGCATCAAGTGTTTAATCCAGATGGTACGAATGAAGGTTTAGTGACGGGGTATTACGAACCTTTATTGCGTGGTTCTCGAAAACGTGGCGGCGTCTATCAAACCCCGTTATATCGTACTCCGCCGGACTTGCTGACGATAGATTTGTCTAGCGTATATCCAGAGCTTAAAAATATGCGTCTGCGTGGTCGCTTGGTCGGGAATAAAGTGGTGCCTTATGCGTCCCGTGCGGATAGCCTCCCGGCTTTGGCTGGCAAAGAACTGGTTTGGGTTGACGATGCAATTGATGCTTTCTTTTTGCAAATCCAAGGTTCTGGTAGAGTAGTTTTAGAGGACAACAACGAGACTGTTCGTCTCGCTTATGCCGACCAGAATGGCTATCCTTATAAGTCGATAGGGCGCTATTTAGTCGATAAGGGTGAACTAAAATTAGAACAGGCTCCAGCCCAAGGGATTAAAGAGTGGTTAATAAAAAATCCGACCCGACAAGATGAATTGTTGAACGCCAATCCGAGCGTGGTATTTTTCAAAGAGGAAAAAATTGCTGATCCTAGTATCGGACCTAAAGGTGCTTTAGGTGTTCCTTTGATTGCGCAGCGATCTATTGCGATCGATGCGCAATTTTTACCGCTTGGCGCACCGGTATTCTTATCCACGACTCAGCCGAATAGCAGCAGGATTCTTCAGAAGCTGGTGATGGCACAAGATACTGGTGGTGCGATTCGTGGCGCCGTGCGGGCAGATTTTTTTTGGGGTTTTGGTAGCGAGGCAGGTGAACTTGCCGGTCGTATGAAGCAGCGCGGCATGCTTTGGTTACTATTACCTAAGTCAGTGAACTAATTTTTTCTCAAACTTTTCTCAAATAAATCAGGAGATTGTATGGAATACCAAAATATCATCGTTGAGACCAAGGATAAAGTCGGTGTCATTACTTTAAATCGGCCCAAGGCACTGAATGCTTTAAATGACCAATTGATGGACGAGTTAGGTTTTGCTTTAAAAGCGTTTGATAAAGACGAGGCCATTGGTTGTATTGTGATCACTGGTAGTGAGAAAGCTTTCGCTGCGGGTGCTGATATCGGTGCAATGGCGAATTACTCTTATATGGATGCTTATAAGAACGATTACATTACGCGCAATTGGGAGCAAATACGTCAAATTCGCAAACCGGTGATTGCAGCCGTAGCAGGTTATGCCCTGGGCGGTGGCTGTGAACTCGCAATGATGTGCGATTTTATTATTGCCGCTGAAAATGCTAAATTCGGTCAGCCGGAAATTAAGTTGGGGACTTTGCCTGGAGCTGGTGGAACCCAGAGACTGCCACGGGCGATTTCCAAATCTAAAGCGATGGACATGTGCTTGACTGCGCGGATGATGGATGCGGCTGAAGCGGAGCGTGCGGGCTTGGTCTCTCGTATCGTACCGCTGGATAAATTATTGGAAGAGGCATTGGCAGCGGCAACCGTGATCGCCTCAATGTCTTTGCCGATCGTGATGATGGTAAAGGATTCCGTCAATCGCGCTTATGAAACAACGCTGGCAGAAGGTGTGCAATATGAGCGCCGTTTGTTTCATAGTAGCTTCGGTACGGAAGACCAGAAAGAAGGAATGAAAGCTTTTATAGAAAAGCGTCCAGCCAACTTTAAGAATCAGTAAGCCATTCTATTAATTCAAACGATTTATAAAATATGAATGGAAAGCGCTTGCCAAAGGGAGGTGTAGTTTGCTATAGTTCGGCTCTCGTCGAGAGGCGGGGAAGTAGAGGTAAGAAAGATAGTGAAACACAAGAAGTGAGTACGGAGTTTGAAGGCAGAGAATTGAATAAGATCAGGTAGA
>NZ_JBEONQ010000058.1:0-23741 GCF_040544445.1 Undibacterium sp. GrIS 1.8
GAAGGACTCATTTTAGATTCCATGGAAAAAAAGGAATCTAAATCCTTTAGGATTAGATCCCGGGGGTGAATAAAATTTCAGTTGAGACCTGAATTGAGCCTTTGCGGCTAACAAACGATGTCAGTTTCCTGACTTAGATAATGTATTTTCACATCCTTCCGATCCAATATTCTCTATATGCACCGTATTTTTAGAGTTCTTTCCAATATTTGAGGTGAGTAAAAAGCATAGGGCTTCGTAAAATTGATGGTTGATGAGTGCATTATTGAATATGAATTAGGTATTTATCGCCCTCACCCTATTTAAAATTCTCACCTCAAAAAATATTTCCCTTCTTTTTCCTAATTGCCTATGTAATTTTCTCCCCTCACTTAGATTTTATGATTCTATCGACAAGTTTTTTCAATAAGGTATGGATTTTTCTCACCATTCGTAAACGGCGGATCAACTTAGAAAGTCAGGTCGGATTGGAAGAAATTATTTTGAGATTTAGGAGCACTTCTTAAAGTAATTTATTAAGATGCTATGGATTTCTCTCACCTCACTAAATTTTCAACATGTTTTTTCAGATATACCTATGGAATTTTCTCACCTCAAAATTAACTGGAACAATAACTCTCTGTTAAATGTTAATGAGAAAGGAATACCGATTTAATCGCGATTGGCATATCACTATTTTTTTTTATTATATTTCTATAAGCCTATGGTTTTTTCTCACCTTAAATGAATGGACTTAAAGTAAATTCTTAAACACCTATTGAATTTCCTCACCTTAAATGGTTTTTGTACATTATTTATAATTTACCTATTGAATTTCCTCACCTCAAAATCAGGTTAAAAATTAAATGTCCCTTTTGATCATTAAACAGTAGGATTTCTATGTTATCCACAGGCCCTATTGAAATTTCTCACCTTTACTTTTACCCCTATGCTATCAACAACCCTTAGCTATTGTTTTTGCTCACCGTAACTATGCTATTCACAACCCTCCCCTATGTAATTTTCTCCTCGATCTATTTAAATTACTCACCAATGTCTCTTAAGAATCAATGCCAGCTTAGGTTTAGCGTGCTTAGATGTTTGTTAACGTTTTTAAATGTTTACTAAATTATTGTAAACAACCAGCAAGTTCGGATAAAAGCTCATAGAAACTTTACTGTTCATCACTAGTTCAAAAACCACCGTTTTTATCTATCTAATTTCGTGAGTAACAATACAAAATGCCTGTCGCACAAGGTCATTAAAAAGCTTAGGGAGTGCAAACAAGATCATTGAGATAAACAAAGACAATACTGTCGGAAATTTCCTAGGCTATTTAAATCTCTCACCTTAAATAACATTCAGGTATCACGTGACGCTTAAAAGATTAAAACTTAAAAATTATCTTACGAAAGGATTTGCTATTCGGGGGTGATGGCCATGACTTCAAAACTCCTCTAGATGTGCATAGACAGAGCTTCTAAGCACTTTTATGCCTTGTCTTGATACATCAACCGTCCAAGTATTTAATAGCCCTAGCCATCCTCTGGTCAGTTCTGATCCACTAGAACCGAAAGCAAATAGCGAATAACTGGGAAAAGAATTCCACACCAGGTAAATCTTGCTGGTTCAGTCAAGGACGAAAGATTTTTTCAAAGAAATCAAAACTCAATTTCTAAATATGGATGGCACAAGAAAATATATAAGGGCTTTTTCTGACAATGTCGTCACAAAAACCCTATTTAAATCTCTCACCACAACCAAGATTTTGCTATAAGAAAGTCATAGGTATACATTGCATGAAATTTTTAAAGGTGCGAAAATTGACAAAACCACTCACCTCAAAAAAATATGACGTCCAAACGTAAATTAACTGGCGACACACAAACGCTTGCGTTGTTTGAGAACCCTTTAGCTGAGATTTATAAAAAGCCAGTCCAAGTCTCGCAAATGTTTGTTCATAATGGTGTCATGACAGGGCAGCAGCTAAAAGCTTGGAACGGTTTATTGAAAAATGCGACTGAACAGAACGATATTCATATAAATTCAGGTGGTGATTCGTCTAGATCACCCTTAAAGGTTTTTAATATTCCACGAGTCAAGCTTATGGAATTGATGGGCTATAACAATACGAACAGAAAGCCCTTCAAAGACGCGCTAAAGGAAATGCAAAGACTGACGGCCGAATGGGACGTGTTGAAAAAAGATGGCCAGAATTTGTGGGCATCTTGTGTTCTTTTGCCCTTTGTTGCTATTGATAATGAATTTGTCAGTTATTCGTTTTATGAGCCAATACAGCCAATGTTGTTTAAGAGCACCCTATACTCCCATCTTAATTACGACATACAAAAAAAATTAAAATCCGACGCTGCGATCAAACTTTATGATTGGGTCAGCCGTTACAGAACAAATCCGAGTCAACTGACTAGCAAGGAAGATTGGGTTTTTTGGCGCATGGTCGTTCATGGCGAAGTTAAGGCAGATAGTTACTTGAATGAATACAAACTGTTTAAAAGAGATAAGTTACTCCCCGGGATTAAAGAAATTAATGAAATTTCTGACCTTCTAGTTGAATTATTGGAAGACAGAGAAGGTAGTAAGCGTGTCAAAAAACTGCAATTTAGAGTTAAGGAAAAACCTAAGTTTCCCGTTCAAAATGCATTACCAGTTAGTGAAGGAGCAGCATTTGATCTTAAAGGTGAACTAACAAAATTAGGTATCAGTAATCATTACTTTAATAAGCTAAAAAATTCGTTTGATGAAAATATTATAGTTGCAAACATTGATTACCTAAAGGCTAGGCTCTCAGAGACTTCCAAGGACACTATTAAAAATAAAGGTGCTTATCTAATTGCAGCATGCGAATCGAACTATGCAGGTAATTTGAATAAAGCGGCAAGCGTCCCCCCTAAACAGAGCGCAGAATCAAACGTTAAGTCGATCTTAAGCCACATTAACAAAAAACGTAACGATGATGCGCTACGGATGTTCGAGGAAATGAGTATCCAGGAACAAGACAGCTTGGTAGCTAAATATAATTCGCAAGATATTATTGAAGACGCACGGATCCCTATGGAGCAGAGCAAGAGGCTAAATCGCCACTTAATACCGTTCTACGCTTGGCTTGCATTGGATACGTGGGGCCAACCTACGCCAGAAGAAATAATTGAGTTCACATTGCAGCGCACGCTTTAAATAAAAGTTTGAGCCGGCTCAAACTTTTTCATTAAAATCATATTTCTATATTTATCAAATCGAAACTACTGACTTTGTTTGTCGAAATATTTATCTCACCTACTCTCCCTTATTGAAGACAAAGACTGCTATAAGCTACATTGCCTCATCATCATATATGGTGTGTTATACGGATACTTTCAATGAGCTACAGCATACCAATCAGCGCTTTCAGTCTGTTGATTGCCATTCGTGTATAAAAGTCTTTGATAGGAAGTCTTTACCCGATTCCAACAATTCTAACAAATGCCGCATCGCCATCATTAGATTGTGAGAATTTTTGTCTTCCCTTGGCTTGAATATATGGATAGCTTCAATTTGCAAAGATTATTTGAATGAGCTTCAATGGTTACATTTACATTCCACCTTAGGTAGAACTTTTGAGAGGTGATATTGAATACGGAAATATAAGAAATCTGACCTTTCCTGATCAAGCTCGAACAATACCCTCGTCAACCATACTCCAGTAAAAGACTTTGTTGTTATCTCCGCTGTGAAGATGACGAAAATGATGTACTACGGCTTATTTGTGTGAAGCCCGTAATCTCTAATCGGAATTGAGAAGATATCTTAATGATCGAAATAATAAAGGTCATTAATAACGACCGGCCATGACCAGGCAATGTCCAAATTGCATACTAATGCCTTAAACAGCGCCCAGAATAATGACCTCGTGTAACAGTAAAAGTACCGCGAATATAACGGGTATTTTTAGATTCAACTCAAGCTCGATCGTAAGCGGATAAAGAATTGCTATGATTTAACTAAACTTGAACCGGCTCAAACTACCTGTAGGGCGTAATTCTGGCCGATCAGCATGAAAACATCTACGGAGAAAATAAACACATTTGTTTTGGGGCAGGGTGGAGTAGGGGCTACTTGAACCGGCTCAAGTATTCATAAATGTTGGATGTTTGATCTTATTCGGTTATGGATTCTTTAAGCGCTTATTTTGTATCAGTTTGAGTCATATATGAGTTCAACTTACCTTGGGCTAGTTCAAGTAATTTGAAACATTAAGTATATATTTACGTTAATTAGTATTTGACTTTACTTTATTTAATTTTATAAACTATAATATAAATACTTATCTAATTTATTGGGGGTTCGCATGATAGTAGTCGTTGGTGCCGAAAAAGGTGGAGTAGGTAAGACATTATTAGCAACAAACATAGCCGCTTGCGCAGTTTCAGATGGCTTTGACGTTTGCCTAATGGATACTGACCCACAAGGATCATCTTCAGCATGGGGAAGGATTAGAAGAGCGGATCCGAGTCTAAAACAATTTCCTATCATTGCAATTCCAGAGAATCCAACGAACGAAATCACATCAATGGCAGATAAGTACGATCTGATCGTGATTGACATCGGTGCACAAAATTATTTGACGATGTTAAACACGGCAGCTATCGCAGATTTAATTCTTGTTCCTTGTGGGTCTGATCAGTATGAAGGTGAATCTACAATGAGGGTGATGGAAATGCTTAAGGCAATGGACTACAAGCATAAAAAGAAAAAAGTTCCTGCCTTTATCGTTTTAAATCGTCTTTCGACAAATAGCAAATCAAAAGAACCAGAAGCGACGCGTGCTTTTTTCGAAGAAGACGGATATCCAGTATTTGAGTCAGAACTAAAAGATAGATCTTCTTGGAAAAATTCGAGGAGGGCAGGGATGGCAATGCATGAGATGACGGGTAAGTACGGCGATAAAAAGGCTACATTAGAAATTAAAAATTTGTACTCGGAAATAAAACGATTTGGAGAGAGCTTATGAAACCTTTTTCAAAGCCAACACGCGAGGAAATGAATAATTTGACGAAGGTTGTAGAGTCTCTGAATACCATTCCTTCAAAACTTGAACCGGCTCAAACCGTTGATAAGTATGTTTATCAAGTTGGTCAGTCCTACGATGTTCCTATTAACGAAATCAAGGTAAACCCTTTTAATGCAAGACGATTTGTCTCAGAATCTGGCTTAGATGAATTGGCAATTTCTATTGCCATCCGTCAAGACACTGCTGCGTTAGGGTATTTAGATGAGTCTAAAAAGGTTAATCTAATCGATGGGCATAGACGACTCAAAGCGAGCTTACTTTCAAATAAAGCAACGCTGCGTGTCGAGATTAGAAACCCACCAGAATCGGATAAAGAACTTTATCTACAATCGAGACGGGCGAATAAGGAACGTGAAGATCAAACACCATTGGACGATGCATCAGCTTGGAAATTATTGTTAGAGAAGGGTGTTTTTTCTAGCCAGAGGGAAATTTCAGAATCATTGAACATGGATGAAACTGTTTTTTCGAGAACATTAAGTTTGAGTGAATTGCCACTGGCCATTACACGAATATTAACTGATCGACCGAAACTTCATAACTTGCGAATGCTCGATGCTATCAGGAAGTTCTGTTCTGCTGCTGATGATGAGAAAACTGAACAATTGATCCTAGAGATCGATAGGAATGATCTAAGTTCTAGGGATGTCGACCTTCGCAGGGTCGCTTTGAGCAAAGGGAAGGGGACAAGAGTCAGGTCAGTTTCGATTCCTATGAAATACGACCATGGTGCCTCTACATTGAAAAAATTTGAGGATAAGGGCAAATTCGTTTTGGAGGTTACTGAAATCAAAGACAAAATTAAATTTGAGGCACTTACCTCGAAAATTAATGAGTTAGTCAAGGAAACACTCTCGAACAACTTATAGTCTTTTCCGCAATGATTAGGACTAAATCACTTAGTAATGTCCTGCTCTAACACCATAAAATAGAGCAGGGCATCCCAATTCATATATTTCGTTTTCTCGTTGAAACAGCCTTACCAAATTCTTCCATCACCTTTACTCGACGCTCCATTTCAGGAGTAATGTATATGCCGGTTGTGGCAATGGACTGATGTCCGAAATTCAACTTAACGATTTCAATTGGAACACCGCTTGCAATAGCATGTGTAGCGGATGTATGCCTGAGCCAGTGTGTACTAGCCATCGTCAGGTGTTTTGCACCTTCAGGTGATATTTTTGCAAATTCTTTTGCAACGCTTTTGAAAAATCTAACAAGTGATCGATAAATTTGACTCTTGGCCATTACCCCATTTGTTTTGCGCTTATCATCGATTGCGTTGAGTTTGTTGAGATGTGGTGAAGAGTCCATCAGGAAGTCAATTAATGGAACCTCTTCAGGCACCGCGTCAAGACCACCATATCCCCGATGAGCGAAGTACTGAATCAATTGATTCATGCAGACAGAAGGGAAGGGGACAGCACGCGGTCGCTTGCCTTTCCCAACTACATTTAGAATCCAACCTGACGAGTCATCTGTACTGCCTATCCGATATTCCAAATCCCCTTTGGAGGCGTTAGCCATCTCTGATAAGCGAATACCAGTCATATAGCCCAACACCAAAATAAACTTAAGTCTTTCCTTTGAGCTACTTGGTTCCATATGTTCGAGATACTGCAAAATAAAAGCCCACTGAGTTTGGGTAAGACTGTGATGCACTGCAATCTCAGGCTGTTGAGCCATTCGGGGTTTAATTCCGTCCCATGGATTCGAATCTAAATAATGTCGTTTAGTAAGCCAGGCACACATACTGGAACAAATAATTACCGCTAGACGTTGTGAGCTCAGCTTGAGGACACCATTGCGACTTGTGTGCTCAATTTGCCATTGTTTCCGCAACAAAGGTGGTATTTCTTTGGGCGGTTTTGGTGATTTCAATTCTTCAAACGGGCGCCAGTTCAAAGACCATCTTTCAGTGTTACGTTTGCCAAGCCAGCTTGATTCTGGAATTCTATGTACCGTATTCCATGTCTCTGGATACATGCGTCCAAGATCCCAGAGGAAGTCGCGATAAGCAATACAGTCCTTTGTATCTAAGGAGGAAAGAGGTTTTCCAAGCTCAAGGATGGACCATAGTAAGAACCGTTCAACCTGGTTGCGATACGATAAATACGTATTGGAGTCTTTTTCAAAGGTACTTAGCCAAACCTGTATAGCCTCAAAATCATTCTCTGCGCCAGATTTATTTCTCTCGCCGCGGTTATGTCCGGTTGATCCATCGAGATCTTGCCTTGGCTTGAAATACTCGATGGGAACGATACCAAATATTTTTGGACGTTCCTTCTTCAACTCGACAATATTAAGCTCGCTTCGCTTAGTAAGGGAATAGCGCGAGAAAGAACAGGTGAGGGCGGCCTCATTGAGCGTAAGCCATTTGACGATAGATCGAGCTGTAATTTCGCCTAACCCTGGAACTGCGGAATACCAACGATAGCCATTGATATTAATGGCTTCGACAAGTTCTTCAAGAGTGTTAACGCCGGCTCGTATCAGTTTTTTGGCAACGTTTGCTTTTAACCAAGACGCCACGTTATCCATCCTATTTGGGTCGGTAACCGCCATATCGTGAAGCCAAAGCAAAGCATCTGACTGGCGTTGCCGAAGTCGGATGTTCCTTTGAGCCTTTGAATTTGTATCGGTATCTGAGTAGGCTTCTTGAAATAATTCGATTAAATCTGACTCCGAATACATTTCATAAGGATCTCTTTCTTCTCGAAATTGTTCTAACGTCGGTATTTTGGCCGCGACGGTGACTAGCTGCTCGGGATTAATCATAATGACGCGAGCCATTGATGATTTACCAAACCGCTTTGCCACCAATTTCAATTCTGCTCGAATCCAGTCGAGGGTCGATCGTGCAACTCGCAGATCGATACTGTGATCATCCTCTGAAAAATTTTCTAAGTATTGCTTCGCAATTTTTCCAAGATCAAGACCTTCTAAGTAGCCTTTCAAAAAAGCCAAGTGATGTCGTCCGACGCGTTCGAGTACAAGAGTTGCTTCTAGTCCTGGTTCTGTTTTTTTCTTGATTGGACGTGCCATACAGATTTTTCTCTCGTTAAGTCTTTGTTTTATTTGTTAATTATAATAACGACAACATTAAAAAAGTATACCGAAAAACACCCCTCGGACAACACTAGTCTGTATGTTACCTTAGTTAGTACATTAAAATAATGAGGTTAATTATAGTAGTAATTAACCTCACTTTCGATATTAAAAAATTTTTTGTCTTTTTTTATAATTTTTTCCCTCGTGTTTTTGTTTAGATGGACAGTTCACGAACTTCATAATCGTAATGCCTGTTCTCTTGGATATCCGGCTTTTCGTAACACAACACTTTTCGTGAAACTTCGTTCGTGCCAGATACTTTTACAATCACTTCGTAGGCGTAAGGCTGCAATGGCTCACTCTCTTGTTGGTCAAGCGTTGCGATTACGCTAGATGCGACTATTGCAGAACTAATAGCTGCTCGACACTCCGATTCATTGTTGACTTCAAGCCACGCATCAAGCTCACCACGGGAACCATTTAGAGCGGCCAAGAAGTCGGATAGATGTTGTTCAATGCTCATAGCTATTTTTTCTATCTAGTTATCGGCCATTGCTTATCAGCAAAATCCATTGCAGCGGTCGCAGTTTTAAATCTTCTCTTCATTACAAACCGTTCCATTCCGGCTTCAATAAATGGAGGCCATGCTAACCAATATGCTGCAACCGCTTCTCCACTCTCATTATGTGGCATCGCTACTGACGCGTGATCTGTTCGCATAAAACTTGACGCTTTCCAGTAACACCATTCGATCGCCACGATTTTTCCTCTCAGTTTAGTAACTACAATTCCAGCTTCTCTCTGGCTCTGCATCCCATCTGCAAAAACCAACGAAAGAATCGAAGCCATCCCCATATTCTAAAAATCTGCGATAGCGCTGTTGGGAGGCAGTTATTTTACGCACAACCCCAATTTCTCCGTACTCGACTTCACCTGTTGGATGGCAGTTGTGGACGACTCCCGGCTTGTCACTGTCGAAGTTGACACCGATGTAGTGGCCTCTGTCCTCTGCTATAACGCCAGCTTTACCGCCAACAATTACACGACGACCAATGACGGCAGGAACAGCATAATAATCTCTCACGTATTCGCAGCTCATGGCTAAATTTTTCCTTTAACTTTTAGCTGCCACGCGAATTGCGTGATTTAACGCACATTCAATCATCTGCGCGTCTGTTTCGGCATCGTCAGAATTGAAACCAATAGCATTCAATTCATCATCGGCCAGTGTGATTCTCCAGCCATCAGGAGCCATTCCATAGGAAATCTCCCATCCCTCTGGTAATTCTTTATCGATACGAGCCAATACAGCTCGCTGCTCGTCCCATGAATCTGCTTTTTCTTTCAACTGGCGATTCTCGGATTGAAGCGCTTTGTTTGCTGCTTGTAACTCGCCAATAATTTTATCTTTCGTGAGTTCGGCGCTCAGTCCGACTGGAACACTCTGCGCCCCCGCTGGTTTTTTATCACTCACAATTTTTCCTTTAAAAAGTATTACGAGATTTACGCTCAACTTCAGCACGACCTTCTTTCTTAATGCGCTTGTCTTCGTGCTCTATTTTGTCGAAAGCAGAGAGCGTCAAGCGGGCGTGCTTCTTTTCCGAAAAATTGATGACTTTAGCTACAGGCTTATTCTGTTGACTCATGCTGCCGCCAAACTTGGCGACGAATAGCCATTGCGAATTTTCCAAGCGGAAGAAGCCCTTGCCTCCTTACCCATACTGATAATTGCACCCTGCGAGACGGGTAATTTTTTACCTTGATAAACCTGACGCAAAACCTTGCTAGCGCATATCACGCCAATATTGAATTCTTCAGCATGTTCATTTTCAACGATAACAGCGCGAGTCAAATTTGTCTTACCGCAGCAGTCACAGAGTGGATAGTCACTACTTCCAACCATCTTGAACTTAGATCCTGAAATCATCACACGCCTCGCAATTCGTTATTTAATGCGTTTATTGTAGGTGCTAAATCGCACCATGTAAAGCACTTTTTAAAAGTTTCTTCATGCGCTTCAAAACCTCATCTGGACAAGGTGATCGACGGGCGCTATCCTCTCTTGCAAGGTACGCTTTCCACTGGCTTTCAGAGAGTGGTCGCGCCTGTGCTTTGTTAAAAATGGCGAGCGCTGCCGATTGCGTATATTTCGCCTTCTCAATCAAATTTCTTAGTTCTTGTCCGTTATCCATAGTCTCAATTTCATAGTGCTAAATACCACCATTATATTGCATCCTCAAACATCTGCCGCAATTTCTCTGGTCGCACTTCCAAATACGGCATGATGTGGTTTAGCTCGCTATGGCCTAGTAGCTGCCTAACGGTGTCTAGGCTCGCTCCGTTATGTAGCAGATTGCTTGCGAAACTGCGCCGTCCTGAGTGGCTTGAGCCTTGCTTGATGCCTGCTTTTTGATAAACATCGGTGATACGCGCTTGCAGGCTGTCACACGCCAGATAATCGACCCGCTCCCCTGCAAAGTTCTTACGTCGCTTCGTGTTCAAGTAAAATTTTGAGCCTTTGTGCGTCAATATCAGTGCTGTGCTTGGCGATAGGCCGCGATACCGCTCAGCGGTCAACTCAGTGCCTAGACCGTGCTTAATCCTGAAAGTAAGGTAACGCTCCAGCGCGGCTATCGTTTGCTTGTGCGTCACGTAGATACAGCGCTGGCGGCATCCCTTCGTAATGGCCGCTCGCAATGAAACTTCGGATCTGGCAACACCGGACACAAAAAGCATGTCTTGCACTTCTATCTGACTAAGTTCAGTGACACGGAGTCCGCATCCATGAGACATACAGATTAGCAGTTGATTGCGCTCGGCCTGGCGCGTAATCGATGCAACTTTAAGTGAATGCAAAAAGTCGTGGCGGGTGAATACGCGAGCGCGTTTTGCGTCTGGATTTGGTGCAGGATAATAGAGCATAGGTTCCTCTCAATTCAGGAAACATCCCACAGTGGAATATTCCGGATAGAGAGAAGCGCGGCCTCTCCTGTCAGTCTATCAAATGCTGAGGTTTGACGCCACTCAACGGAAAATTTCCCTGGCCGTCAATCCGGCATCGGCACGAAATTTCGGACGAAAAAAAAACCGCCGAAGCGGGTTTGGTTGGTCATGGTTATTTAGGCAAAAACGACACTTGTTTTACCACTATGTTGAGAGCGTGATGCTTTTCGAATCACAATCTGGACATCTCTTCCTAGCCGGTTAAGACATTCCAACATTTTTGTCTCGCTAATTCCCCTGAACTGGCCACGTAACATCCCCGATAATTTGGGTTGAGTCATTCCAAGAATATCTGCTGCTTCTTGCTGGGTGATATGGCGATGTTTGATTATTTCGCTGATCTTGGCTGCCAGGCGCGACTTCACTTGCATTTCCCCCGCCTCTTCATAGCCGAGATCCGCATACACATTGCCACTGCCCTTCTCGATGTCGATTCCACTCATTTCTTTTCTCCTTCTGCATGCATTGCTGCCGCCGCTTTAAAACGTTCGTGAATCAGATCCATATCCGGCTTTGGCGTTTCACTGCCCTTGGTTGATTTTTTCTGGAAACAGTGCAAAACGTACACTGCGTCCTTGAATTTAACCGTGTAGACAGCGCGATAGGTGTCGCTATTAAAATCCTCAATAACTTCGAGGACAGAGGCCCCACCAAAACCACGTAGCGGTTTCACCCCGTCGAATTTCATTCCATCCTGTGCCATATTGAGCGCATGACCAAATGTGTCCTGAACTTCTGCTGGCAGAGCCTTCAAGTCTTTCTTTGAAGATCCCATCCAGTGGAGAGGTTTCTGTTTAATATTCATATTGAATTATACCTAAATGGGAATAATGTGTCGACTGTGAACTTTGTGCTTTGTTGCCTCTCAGTTACGGCAGAGGAACATCACCATTTTCAAAGAAAACAATACGACATTGCGCCGCGCTGCGTACGAAGCCCTTCCCAACATTTACCCATCGCAAGGCAAGTTCTCTCCTCTCATTTTGAAAACACCGAGAGGCTTCATTGCGACACTGGGAAGCTTTTGATAGACTTTTGAAATACATTGTTATTCCTTCAAATTGAAGGGAAGCCCAGAAGGGCGTTCCCTCTGGGTGGATTGATTGCCGTCACCGGCGATTGATTAACTACTTTTCCTAGCGGGAAATCTTACGAATTCCACTCCATTCGTTGAACACATAGAATTTTGCTAGATCATCGGAACTAGTTACCATTACTTCATCGCTCACTTTTAAATCCATAATGGTTTCAAATGTGATTCGATTTAGTTTTAAGCCGATTAATTCTGCTTCCTTCTTAAGTCCAGAATAGAAGAGGTCCTGAAATTTTTGATACCAATTATTATCAATTGGAAGTTTTAAAGCTTCTGATAATTGATTGTGTTCCAAAAATTGCTGACGTGCTGAACGTAAAACACCAACGAATGCTAACAATGCCATTGTTACTGGAATGTCCTCATTTGCTGTTTTTACTTTGTCTAAAGTATTCATATTTACTCCAAGATTGGTTATAAATACGGAGCATCCCAGGCGGGATGCGTTCCGCACAGGTTGATTGATTACCGTTACCGGCGATGATTTGAGAAGTTACTTTTCCGACGTTAAACAAGGATATGTTTAGCCGAGAAAAATGCCACTCCCAAAAAAGGAAATGGCATTTGTGATTACGAAAATAACAACGGATATGTATTGCTATTGATTCCGTTTTCGCGACAAAAGATTGGACAGTCTGTCAGGAGCTTATTAAGCGTCTCTTCCCGAGGCATGCCCTGCAGAATACGAAGCTGCCTTTCGCCGTTATGTCTAATATGCATTCGTGCAATGATCGTTCTTCGAATCATCACCTCATACGCATTTTTCTGTTTATATAGGGTTGTCATGATTTACTGCTCCTATGCTTATGCGGAGCATCCCAGGCGGGATGCTTTCCGCACTGGTTGATTGAATTGCCTCAAATCGAGGCGTTGAAAACTACAATTCCTAGTGCAAGGCACCAAAAAATTTCTGCCTGATTAAATCCTTGCCCTGTTGGGCTGTCATGCCCATCATTTCAAGTAACTCAGCATGCATTTTTTCAACAGTTTCTTTGGCAAGGGTTGCAACCTCGGCAAATATCATTGTTTGATCGAACTCGACGTCATCCAACATTTCATGGAAGACCTCGAAGTTGCGACTCATTTCGCCTTGACCGTCTTTCATGTAAATCACTGAAACACTAATTTTCAAGTCTAAATTGTCCAAGCGTGGCTGAACAGAGATTGAAAACATATTTGATAGTTTTACATTGAGATCAAGCGAAAACGTTGCAGGGTTAGCTTCAAAGTCTTTGTTAAAGACTTGATGCTTCTCGAACTCAACTGAGTCGCAAAATTCACGTTCAAATATTTCGTACAAATCCCTCACATCGCTACGAGATTTGCACTTCCTTGCTTGCTTCAAAAATTGATTGATTTTCATATTGTTCCTAAATAAAAACTAGCGGAACATCCCCAAAGCGGAGATGCGTAGCCGCTTTGTTGATTGATGCCTCGATTGAGGCATTTAATTGTTGAATTCTATTCAGTTACTCTGAACAGAATACTTTTCCGACGTTAAAGACGGAGATGTGTTGGAAAGAAAAATGCCACTCCCAAAAAAGGAAATGGCATTTGTGTTTAAAGTGAGTGCGATTATTACCGCACCAGCTTTTCTAATGATTGTTAGTCGTTAGCTGTAACTAGACGATGAACTATGTCGTCAATCGTGGATGATTCCGTTCCGATATTGTAATCAGATGGAGTACTGCCGGGCTGGTCACAAATCCCATCAGTCCACACATCGGAAATGAGACCTTCGTGAGTTGCATTAATATGCAGTTCACCACGTCCATCTTCACCGTCGACCATCACGTTTTGATAGATGATACGAACACCTTCTTTAGCTGCTATGAAGTTTTGTCCACCATTGAGGCTGACCAAAATTTCTTCTTTAGTACATTTTTGAGCTGACGATGATTGTGCATCATGCCAACTTTGTTGAGCTCGATCACATAATTCGTTAAGTTCATCGAGAGTGATGTCCATGGTATCTGTTAATGCCTGCGTATCGAGCAATTGTGACGCCATAATTTCTGCGATTAATCGTGGGAATTGAATGTCATTACGATTCCATAAACTCTTTTTTTGCATGTCAGCTATATTCTGTGCTTTTGAACTAGCAGATTTTGCTAAGAGATCCGTGATTTCTTCAAGGGAGGATATCCCGTCCAAAAATGACCATCGGGGACCTGTAAAAGCGTGTTCAGTGAGATTTGCACCTTTCACTCCATCATGAAAAACAACGTCATATTCCGTCGGTGTTTGTTCGCTATGAATGGCATAAACAACTCCTTCACCTCTGTCCAGCGAATCAGTGTACACACGAGTACCGATGACGATTGGTCTTACTTTTGTTTTAATGCGTTTCATTTATGACTCCTGAAAAGCGGAGCAATCCCAAAGGGGATTTGCGTACCCGCTTTGGTTGTTGATTGAATTACCGTTACCGGCATTGATTAACTACTTTTCCGACGTTAAAGACGGATATGTGACTTCGAAATTAATGCCGTGGAACGGCGCTTAAAATGATTGAGCAAAGCTCATCAATGCGCCTGGCATGGATGAACTTGAAGTGGTGCTGTTGAAAATACTGGCTGACCCAGCTGCATTTATCGTGCGAGCACGAAAAAATTCTGTCATCTGCGCAAATACGCACGCGACAAAACTCTGTTTGAATAATGGTTTGGCAGGAATGCCAATGGATGTTCAGGATAACCCTGATACTTGCAGATGCTGGTTTAGCCGCCAGCTCGATCTATTCCGTGCCTCTGAGAGACGGGTGAAACTCACTTCTTCAAACGGTGCTAGTTGCCCAGCTTTAATTCTCAAATAATACACCAATTTCAGTTTAGAACAAGAAAAAACCCTCGATCCTTTGCAGGAAAGAGGGCTTGGTTTAAATTCAGCTTTAAGCGTTAGCAGGTTCGCTGCTTGCATGCAATGTCAACCCGAGCGCTTTAGTAACTTTGATGATTGTCGAGAACTCTGGATTTCCAACGCCAGACAAAGCGCGATAGAGATTTTCTCGTGACAGCCCGGTATCTTTCGATACTTGACTCATCCCTCGTGCCTTTGCAATATCTCCCAATGCGGCGGCGATCAATGCTGGGTCTCCATCAGCTAGACACGCATCAAAATATCCGATCATGTCTTGGTCTGTTTGGAGATGTTCTACAACATCCCACTTAGTTAGTTTAATACCCACTATTACTCTCCTTCATTTCGCGAGCCATGTTCAGCGCGTTGGCAATATCACGATTCTGTGATGACTTGTCGCCTCCGGCCAGCAAGATAACAACTTCAATCCCATGTCGCATCGTATAGATTCGGTAGCCAGGTCCAAAATTAATTTTGATTTCGGTTACCCCTTCACCAACTGGTTCACTATTACCAAAATTTCCCAGTTCTACTCGCCGTAATCGCGCCAAAATTATGTTCTTGGCCTTACGATCACGTAAATTAACAAACCACTCGGCATAAACGTCTGTTTTAACGATTTGTAGCATGTTTTGATTGTAGCTCATGCGCTACAGGTTGCAAGTGTTATTTGCAGCATGCGGTTCTCCTTGTAGAAATGCCGCGTGTCCTTTAAAGGAACATGCGGCATGCGTTGTTTTAATTGCCTCGGTTGAGGCTCTATTCACTACTTTTCCGACGTTAAAGACGGATATGTGACTTCAAAATTAATGCCGATGATCGGCGCTTAAAATGATTGAGCAAGGCTCATCGATGCACGGTGCATGGATGAACTTGAAGTGCTGCTTTGAAAATACTGGATGAACCAGCTGCATTTATCGTGACGAGCACGAAAAAATTCTGTCATCTGCGCAAGTACGCACGCGACAAGACTCTGTTTAAATGATTGGTTGGCAGAAATGCCAATGGATGTTCAGGATAACCTGATACTTGCAGATGCTGGTTTAGCCGCCAGCTCGATCTGTAGTCCATGCCTCTGAGAGACGGGTAAAACAAACTTCTATTTCTAACGATGCCAGTTGCCTAGTGAAGATTCCCAAATAATACACCAATTTCAGTTTGGAACAAGAAAAAACCCTCTATCCTTTGTAGGAAAGAGGGCATTTAAATTAATCCAAAAATCAACGTATATACGTTTTCAAAAGAATTGTGAGGATCGTAAGACTTAACCCAATTGAGGTTCCGACCATCCATTTAAGCAGTACCATTTCACCACCCATGGTTGCCAGTTTATTTTCGATCTTCAGCTCACTCGATTCGATCTTATTTGTCAGATTGCGTTCAATCGCGACAAGATCACCTGGAAATGCTACCGACTTCCCAAGGACGTCCGCCATCAATTTTGATTGCAATTCAGCATTAGCCGCCGATACACCGGCAGTTTCAAGTTTTCTTGCATAATCGAGGGTATCAAATTGTATTGACATCGCCATTTCTTACTCCTTTGCCTAATAATAGCAGAATACACCAAAGAATTCGCCGTTAGGTCGAATCCGATGGCTGTTGATTGAGCGACCGGTATTCTTACCGGCGTTTGATTTGAAACTACTTTTCCTTGAACTATGTACCCATAACCTGTGGTTGTTGGGTGTCCAGGTTTGCCAGATCTTCTTGTCGAACATACTGCTCTAACAAATTGAGCACAACCTTAAGACTTACTGCGCGGTTATCGAAAAAGCAGTTGTCATGTCGTTTAATTGCAGCTGCGATATTGGTTGCATGCAATACCAGAGCATCAGCAGCATCTTCGGGTGACATCTTGTCATTAATTTGTAGATACATAAAATACCTCAAAAATTGATGGAAACCAGAACGGTTCCCTTATGGTTGATTAATTGCCGTTACCGGCGTTGATTAACTACTTTTCCGGTGTTAAAGACGGAGATGTGTTGGCAAGAAAAATGCCACCCCCGAAGGAAATGGCATTTGTGTTTCAAGAGTTGATGGAATTTCTATTCGACCATCTGTTCTATTTCTGCTGGTTCTAAGACACCAATTTCACGCAACTGACTAGCTATTTCATCATTTGCATAATCGATTTGTTCATCCATTGAATCGCCTGACAACGCTGCTTCTTCAATTAATTGGAAATCTAATTCTGGGAAATACTCTTTTGCTAGCTGCTCAATTGTTCGACCGTTGACACTACTGGCCGATAACTGATTAGATGCAAGAACGTTCTGAAGGTCTTGTTCTGTTACTCCATTGGTTTAAATGCGGAGCTTCCCCAAGCGGGAAAGCTGACCGCTTGGTTGATTGAATTACCAGTGAACCGGTCTATGAATTGATTGATCAGGATTGCACTGGAATATCCAGAGGAGCGGCCAAGTCGGCAAAATGGCTTGATACTCCACCTGTGCCCCTCGGGTCATCTCGGTAATTATCCCAATCAAAAATCTCCACATCCACGCCATCGTCATACACAGAATCAGCAACGCCACCACTGACAACAACGAGACATCTTCGAGGTGATTGTTTCTCGTCAAGACATGGTGGTTCGACGAACGTCTTTCCGACCGTCGCGTCCTTATATAGTGTCTCGGCTAAACCAAGATTTTTGGACTTGATGTCGATATCTTCGTTTTCAGACGAGATGTAGGTTCCATCTTCGATACCAGTTTCGATGTCATCAACGTGTAGTCTTGACATATCAATTAGACTGGCGAGAATTTTCTTGCTAATAAAAACGTTTTCCAATTTGTTACTCCACAAAATGTTGCGGAGCATCCCCCAAGCGGGGATGCGTACCCGCTTAGATTATTAAATTGCCGTTACCGGCATTGATAAACTACTTTTCCGTCGTTAAACAAGGATATGTTTAGCCGAGAAAAATGCCACTCCCTAAAAAAAGGAAATGGCATTTGTGTTTAAAGGATTGATGATTTTTAACTACACCAAATTTTTGCAGGCTATTCTGAAACCTGCCCGCCATCTTCAGAACTATGTTTTTGCAAATTCAGCGCGACGAGTTGAGATGCGTTTGGAAAGAGTTCAAAAAGGTCTGGATATTCTTCCAGAACCAAAGCACTTGGTAATGGTACCTCAACGGAATTCGAAGCCTCACCGTCATTGAAATAGAGTGAGTTATTAACTTCTGCTTTATGAATATTTCTTTTAGCTTCTTCAGCCGTCATGGCGTCAGAAAATCCAATGCTAATATCTCCAACGCAGACTTTCCATCGCCGTCCATGATGAAATAGTTGCACGGCATCTGCAATTTTCGAAAACTCTGAAAATGGCATTTGTTGAATTATGGGTTTCATTGATATTCCTTCAAATTGAAGGGAAGCCCAGAAGGGCGTTCCCTCTGGGTGGATTGATTGCCGTTACCGGCTTTGATTAACTACTTTTCCGTTAGACCATCTTTAATAGATGACTAATGAGATTCTTCAAACTTTCTGAACGTCAGCCGGTGAGTAATTTCTCGCCCCCACCCGTACGATTCCTCTAGTGTTTCTGGATAGTGAGTTGTAAATGATGATCGAAACTCTCTCATGCCATTTAAAAACGCAAACAGTTGTTTCATATAAGCTCCATACGATTAAAAGCAGAGCAATCCCAAAACGGGATTTGCGTATCCGCTTTGGTTTGATTGAATGTCGTTACCGGCCTTGATTAACTACTTTTCCGATTACCGATTAGTCTGGGAAGAGTTAACCAATATCTGTTCTACTTCGCCGCTTGCTGTTCCTGAAGCTCAAACGCGGCAAGCTGTTTTTCAAGCTGGGCGTCTTGACGATCCAATGTGTCGAATCCATCGTATTCTTCTAGCGCCGATTCCCCAGCACTTGCTTGCGCCAAAATTGATTTTTCTTTCATTTGATTCTCTCTTAAAAATTAAGAGGAAACTACCCAGAAGGGTGTTCCCTCCTGGGTTGATTGATTGCCGTTACCGGCCTTGATTAACTACTTTTTCGATCGCTTTTTTGAATCAAGAACGTCTCTGATGTCTTTCAACATCTCATGGACGCCTTCTTGTGTTTCATCGTCTTCAAAACCAGCAAGAAAGCTTTCCACACGTTGCAAGAGTTGAACTGGCACTACAGATTGAATCATCGCTGTTAAGCCGCTAAGACGTTTTTTGCCGTGTTCGGTGTCAATGATTTGTTTACCATTCATGATTGCAGTGGCCATGAAGGATAATTGATTGTTGGACATATTTTTTCCTAATAATGTCGCGAGGAATCCCGAGCGGGATTAACCCGCAGGGTTGATTTGATTACCTCAAAAAGAGGAGATGTGACTTCGAAATTAATGCCGTGAAACGGCGCTTAAAATACTTTAGCAGAGCTCATCAATGTGCCTGGCATGGATGAACTTGAAGTGGTGTTGTTGAAAATACTGGATGGCCCAGCTGCATTTATCGTGACGAGCACGAAAAAATTCTGTCATCTGCGCAAATACGCACGCGACATGATTTTGTATAAATGATGGTTTGGCAGGGATGCCAATGAGTGTTCAGGATAACCTGTAATTGCAGATGCTGGTTTAGCCGCCAGCTCGATCAGTGCCTCTGAGAGGCGGGTAAAAATAACTTCTATTTTTAACGATGCCAGTTGCCTAGCGGTCATTCTTACATAATACACGAAATTTAGGCCGAGACAAGAAAAAACCCTCGATCCTTGAGGAAAGAGGGTTTTGTATTTTTGTATTGCTTTAGAGAAAATTATTTGTGATCGATCGAACGTAATTGGTGTTTTTTACCATTCACATTAGGCCGCTTTATCTCGTTTTTTGCGGTTCGATAGATGGCGACAAAAGGTGCTGCCCAAACGCGCAAATCATCCTTCGCCACTTCTTTGATGTGGGTCAAAATTGAATAATTGTTCATGATGTCATATCCTTAATTTCTTTGTAGCTCTTAACCACAATGTAATACGTCACGCTCACAACGTCAATGCCAAGAATAGCAGATTCAAGAAATTTCAGGGCATAGATCACGAATCCGTGAATTCTCAAGTGTGTTTCTAGTAACTCAACGAGAATGTTCAATCCGACAGCTGGAGCACCAACAATCAAAAAAATTAATGTTCCTACAACGGCGTGCGTTCCAAAATTGACGACCGGCATGTACCAAGGTTTATGCATATTTTATTTGATTCTCTCTTGAAAATTTAAGAGGAAACTACCCAGCAGGGCGTTCCCTCCAGAGTGGTTGATTGCCGTTACCGGCATTGATGTGAAAAACTACTTTTCCGACGTTATGCAGTCCAGCCAGCAGGCAATTGCGCTCTGCCTTCAAGCCGGTTGAAATTTGCAAGTATGTCCTTCACTGAGGAATCTGAAAATACAGTGCGACCCTCTTGCATCAGGCTGAGTTTACCGAATGGTTTACGCTCAAGAACGAAAAACACACGACCCTTCGTTTCATTCTTTAACATCCAGCGGCTTGCTACTGGTGTTTGTGCTTCTCGGCCCATGGTTGTGTTCCTCTTAAATAAAATAAGAGAATGCCCAAGAAGGACATTCCCTCCTGGGTTGATTTGAATTGCCTCGGGTGAGGCGTTGATTAACTACTTTTCGAACGTTAAAGTCGGAGATGTGTTGGCAAGAAAAATGCCACTCCCAAGAAAAGGAATGACATTTGTGTTTCAAGTGTCGGTGAGGGACTGATACACCTACTTATCTTGATTAATTACACCAAACCAAATTCCAATTGCAGCAGTCTAGTGTTATCAGCTTTGAGTTCCGACGTGGATTTTTTATGAAGTACCAAGGGAACCGGCCAAAGAATTGGGTGCATTCTTTATCTTTGTAAATAACCGTATCCAGTTTATTTGAAAATCCAAGAAGTTTATCAAGTGGTTCGGTAGATTTTTCTTTCTTTGCGAATACCGTAAGTAAAGTCATTTTTTGCTCCAAAAATATATAGTGGAACATTTCCCAGTGGGAGATGCCCACTGGGTTGAATGAATTGCCGTTACCGGCCTTGATTAACTACTTTTCCTTCGGTTTTAAATCCCACCAAAGTCACGGATAACTTCTGATGCAAATCCACATTCACCCGCTTCGACGTTGGCGCGTACTACTGCTAACAAAGCTTCCGTGGGATTGGACTGCTGCATGATTAACGCTATGGCTTCAGTTGGGCTGTCAAATTGACGACCTGCATCAAAGACGGGTATGGCTTCCATTTCATCACCAATCGTATTGTTTTCGTGGTCAGCGATGTATGCGGCAATGCCTTCGTCTAAAAACTCCTTCTTGATTCGGCGAGCTTCCTCAAGATTGTCAGTCTTATTGTCACATTGGCCTTCACCATGCCAGACGTAGTACTGCGTTTTTTCGTTCTCTAGCGTTTGGATGAGATCGAAAGATCCAAGATCCCCTCCCATTAAATTATCGAGTGCGCTTTCAAGACATCGTTCGGCTTGTGGTTCATTTTCTGCCTTGACAGAAATGGCTACTGTAATTACAAAATTAGACATAATATTCCTTAGAAAATAAGCGGAATATCCCCATGCGGGGATATGTTCCCGCAGGTTGATTGATTACCTCTGAAAAGAGGAGATGTGACTTCGAAATTAATGCCGTGAAACGGCGCTTAAAATACTTTAGCAGAGCTCATCAATGCGCCTGGCATGGATGAACTTGAAGTGATGCTTTGAAAATACTGGATAGCCCAGCTGCATTTATCGTGCAGGCACGAAAAAATTCTGTCATCTGCGTAAATACGCACGCGACATGATTCTGTATAAGTGATGGTTTGGCAGGGATGCCAATGATTGTTCAGGATAACCTGTAATTGCAGATGCTGGTTTAGCCGCCAGCTCGATCTGTAGTCCATGCCTCTGAGAGGCGGGTGAAACTCACTTCTTTAAACGGTGCTAGTTGCCTAGCGATGATTTACAAATAATACACCAATTTCAGTTTAGAACAAGAAAAAACCCTCAATCCTTTGAAGGAAAGAGGGTTTAGTACTGTTGGCTTACATGATTAGAGTGACATCAAAATGCGTAATGCCTCTTCAATGCGTCGCATGTGGTTGGTACTCAACGTAGCGATATGTTTCGCACCCATGAAACGCTTGTTCGATATTGATCGAACCTGATCGATGAGCAAGTCAGTTGGTTTACTCAAACCTGGTAGTTGACCTAGCGCCACACGAACAGGAAAACAATCTTCGTCTTCAATATCAGTGGTTCCTGGGATGATAATCGTTGTCGAATGTCCGACGTTATTCAGATTATCGGTTTGAATGATAAGAGCCGGACGATTGCGTTTGCCCGGCTCTTCTTTGTGTGTTTGGGGATCAAAATCGACTTCCCATATTTGACCTCGTTTTACTTTAGGCAATACCATCTCCCAAAGAACCTTCAATTGATTCGTTAAATTCAGCATGTTTAGCCGAAAGTTTACGAGATAAATTTGCCAAACGTTCTGCCATCACACGTTCGTTTTTTTCACGCACTGCCTCACGAACATAATCAGAGTTCTTGAGACCGAGCATGTCAGCAAAAGAATGTGTTTGAAGTACAAACTCTTGCGTGGTGCGAAATGAAAGCGTTGCTGTCATGATAACTCCTAACGAGGTAAACAATGACATGATTGTAGCACACATAGAGTTTCGTTTATGTGCTACGTATTTGTAATGCATTTTGTTATGCATTATTTCTCCTTGATTGATCCCAAGGATGTAATTCACCCGAGGGCAGATTACACCCCAAGGTGATTGATTAACTACTTTTCCAATGTTGATTAAACATTTTTCGTTAGTCAGGTGAACCTTCAAATCTTCCTACATCGCATACTGTGGCATAGGAATGGTTTGATGACGTGCCTGGTCCACTACGAATGTGCCTGCTTTACCAACAACCAAGTTTTTTCGCGTCTCGTACTCTTCCTTTGGTACCAAACAATAGATTCGGTCGCCGTCAGAATCGCGTCTCGCCAGAACTCCGACCATACCTTTCGGAACGCCCTCTTGCCACTCGCCCCATGCTGCCGATACGACAAACGCCTCTCTGACTTGCGCTTTGAGTAGCCGCTCATCGTTCACGTAGGACTCACCGATCTGAAGTACCTTACCGGCAAATTTCTCATACGCATCTGGATACCAGTTTTTGAGGCTGTTCCACGCGCATTCCATTTGGAATTCTCCCGTTGTCCAGTTGGTAGTATTAGCCCAATTGCGCCAATCTGCCTCGAAGACTACTGCCGGTATTGCCCATGCACAATCTTCTTCGTACGCACCTGAATCAATTCGCATGTATTCCGGAATCAATGCATTCTTGGTTGGGCTAACGAGCACCCCTCCATGTGCTGCGGTGCTGACGGAACGAATACCACGATGAGGCAACGCAATCGGTTTAACGTTACCAAGGAGTCGGGTTGTGTTTGACTTGTTGATTAAGTTGGAGAATAGGACACCGTCTGGTCAACAAATGGCGTCCTACCTAGCCGCCCTAAAAAAATTACACCAACAAACGATAGACAAATAAATAATTAAGTATTAAAATAATAACTTATTTATTTGTCAATTAAATCGAAGTAGTTAACTCATTGTTAATTGTTCGCCGCTCGCCCCGCCCCGATACTGACCATCGTTAAACCAAGCTCAGAAAGTCCCTGATGACTCCCACCTTAGAC
>NZ_JBEONQ010000059.1:0-21709 GCF_040544445.1 Undibacterium sp. GrIS 1.8
AATTCTTACGACAGCAACTTAAAAATCCGAGTATTACTATGCGTCTTGCATAAACCCGTTTTATTACAAAATTACGCTTTTTGCGTAAGTCCTAAGTAGAAAAAAAGAGGCTGCAACTAAGGTGATTGTGGACGAAGCAAATTTCTTAATCATAGTATGTCTCCTGAATGAAAGAAAAAGCAAAAACTACAAATGGCTTAGGCTGCATTGTTAGTATGTCCTAGCTTTTTTATTATCAGACATATCAAGTGCAATGGCGAGGCAAACTTATTGTCACAGCACGGAGATGACACATCAACAATCAGGCTTTGAAGAAATTGTCGGTGGCGAGATAGGATCAGGTCTTTTTACTACCTAGGCGACTTTCTTTACCGTTAATCAAATTCAGGATATTTTGATAGTGACGGTACACCAATAAAGCGCTCATCACTACAACGGCAGCAAGTTTGATATTCAAGCCAAACATCAAGAAACAATAAAACGGTGCAAACACTGACGCAATTAAAGCCGCAAGGGACGAATACCGGAACGCAAACGCGATAATTACCCAGGTCGCCAAAGTCGCCAGCCCCAGCCAGGGATTTAGCGCCAGCAACACACCTAGTGCTGTCGCGACACCTTTGCCACCGACAAATTTAAAAAATACCGGCCAAAGGTGTCCGATAAAAACTGCGATTGCGACCAGCGCAACCGCGTTGTCATCTATTCCAAATGAAGGCCCCAGTTTAATCGCCAGCCAGACCGCTAACCACCCTTTAAATCCGTCGCCAAGTAAAGTCAAAATTGCCGCGGCCTTATTACCGCTGCGCAGCACATTAGTAGCACCGGGATTTTTTGATCCGTAAGTACGAGGATCAGCAAGGCCAAAAGCGTGACTGACGACCACCGCGAACGACACGGACCCGATAAGGTAAGCGGCAATCACCGCGAGCAAAGTAGGCATGCAATTCTTTCTTTTGTTCTATTTAAATTAAATATACTCAATACAGTATATTTTAACGTCCAATAATTATTTGAACAATATAGGGTATTTTTACTGATACTCCCCTAAATTAGTCAATACAGGCTTTAATCCTCTAACGCGCATTGCACAGAAATCGCCTGCAACAACTCCACCAATAACTGCGGTGCAATTCCCACCAGATACCCGCGCCGGCCGCCGTTGATATAAATTTTTTCCAGCGTCAATATACCCTGCTCTACATAGACAGGCATCTGCTTTTTTGTACCAAATGGAGAAGTGCCTCCGACCAGATAGCCTGAATGCTTTTGGGCAATCTCTGGCTTACAGGGCTCAACTGACTTGCAGCCGATCTGACGCGCCAGATTTTTGGTTGATACCTTGCAGTCGCCATGCATTAGCACAATCAAAGGCTTAGCGGCGTCGTCTTGCATGACTAAGGTTTTGACGACCGCGTGCTCATCAACACCCAGTTCGCGTGCAGATACGGCGGTACCGCCATGCTCCTCATAGGCATAGGGATGTTCAGAAAAAACCGCCTTATGTTTGCGCAGGAACTGCGTCGCCTGCGTCTCGGATACATGTTCTTTTTTTGCCAAAATAGTCTTTTTTAAGTGTGTTAAATATTGGCAATTATATCGCCTTGATTTTTTTATTAAGCACTTTTGCCATTCTTGCGCCACAAAGGAAGGTATAGGCCACGCACCAAAAAAGCTCATTTATTAAGCATTAACATCTGTGCAGATTGTTTTGATCAAGTTTTTTTATTCAAGCAAGAAATATTTTTTGTTACATCAAATAATTTCTAAATTACATAAATATTGTTTTGTTAACAAAAAAATAAAATTTAAATTTAAACGTTGATTTAATTAATTAATAATCATTAAAAATTAAAAATAATAGCCAATGTTACTGGTTTTTGTGTCTTAATCGCAACAAATTGTTACAGATAAATTACAAAAACTTACATAATAAGGAAAATTTTTTCAAGTGTTAAAAATTCTTGATTTGATTTTTTTCATGATTTTTACAAGAAAACTTAACGTATACAGGGCATATACAATTCTAGACAAACTACTATTTTATGTAGGAGCGTCGAAAAGTTTTACTTATTGACAACAACTAACAAGGAAAAATGATGATTTTCAATGAAAAAATCGGAGTCAGATCTGTGCGAGTTGCACTAACTACACTGGCCGCTGGCTCTATTGTGATATCAGGTTATGCTCGAGGGCAAACAGCAACAGAATCCGTACAAAAAATTGAGATCACTGGATCAAATATTAAACGTACTGAAAGCGAAACGTCGTCCCCCGTACAAATCGTTAGTCGTCAAGAAATCATTCAATCTGGTGCAAATACGGTTCGTGAAATTTTAGATAATTTGACATCGAACACTGGAGCTCTTAGTGACAAAGGCGGCAGCAACTCGTTTGCTGGAGGCGCATCTGGCGTTTCACTTCGTCAATTGGGCAAATCATCTACTTTGGTTTTGTTGAATAGCCGTCGTGTCTCTAACTACGGATTTGCAGATGGCGCGCAAGAAACGTTCGTTAATATCGATACAATTCCTGCTGCAGTGATTGATCGTATTGAAATTTTGAAAGATGGCGCATCTGCAATTTATGGCTCTGATGCTGTCGCCGGCGTTATCAACATCATCACAAAAAAAGAATTTAAGGGATTGCAATTCAATGCTGGAATACAACGAGCTGGTACAAATAATTCGACCGATAAGGAAAAAATCTTATCGATCACCGGTGGTCTTGGCGAACTAAACAAAGATGGCTTCAACATATTTGCTCACCTCGAGTTATTTCAACGTGATGCTTTCACGACTCGTTCAATATTAGATAAGGTCGATCCTTGGTTTGCCGCATATGTGAATCCAAACGTTGGAGTAAGATCAACTTACGCCTACCCAGGAAACTTCATCAAAACCTCTGGCAAAGGTATTACCGGTCCTGCGTCAGGTTGTACTCCTGAGAATATTGAGGGTGGTCTTTGCCGCTTCGACCAATGGGCTCGTGTTGAACAAAGTCCAGCTGCTGATCGAGTCAACTTACTCGCAAGTGGGCGATTAAATTTGTCAAACGATGTAACGGCATTTAGTGAAGTGCAGTACTCTAAAACAAAAACTACTTACAATAGTACGCCGCCAATCATGCAGTATACGGGTGCGGCATCGACTTGGTACAACGCAAAAACTGGCACAATTGCGCGATATACAGAACCTCTATTGCCTGCTAACAATCCGTTTAATCCGTTTGGCGCACCAGTTCAACTACGCTACCGCTATGCAGACGACGTCAGTATTTTCAAGAATGTAGCAGAAGCATCTCAGTATCGTGTCGTCGCTGGTTTAGAAGGAACTACATCTGGCTGGGATTGGAATGCGGCCATCGGAACTATGGGTTCTAAAGCCGAGATGAGACAACGTGGGCCCAAAAGTGTTAACGGCTACCTGAACGCTATCAATAGCGGTGAATACAAATTCGGTGGAACAAACAGCGCTGATTTACTACTCCGCATGTTCCCCTATGTCGGGTTTAACGGTGAATCAACTACGCATTTTGCTGATGCAAAAGCAACGCGTGAACTGATGAATCTTCCGGGGGGCCACTGGGTATCGCAGTTGGCGTCGATTTACGACGCGAAACATTTAAGCAACTTGCAACTGACAATATTCTAAACGCAGAAATTGTTGGTTTCGGCTCTACTGACATTTCAGGCAGTCGTACGCTCGGCGCCGCATTTGTTGAGTTAAACGCACCTATAACTAAACAACTGGAGGCAAGCTTTGCTTTGCGCGCAGATAAAGCATCTACCGCAGAGGCTTCGCTAGTTCCTAAATTTGGCTTAAGCTATAAAGTATCTGATTCATTGCTATTGCGCGGTACTGCAGCAGAGGGTTTCCGGGCACCTAACTTACCAGAAACTGGAAAAGGATATGTATCTGCTTTTCAAAATAGTCTGAATGATCCAAAACGTTGTGCGACAGCTACCCAACTCTATAACGTACTGAAAACAGGTAATGCCATTGATGTATCCGATGGCTTACGCATTCGTGATTCAGGCTGCTCTGCAAGCGCTGGCTTGTTGATAGTACCCAATAAAGATTTGGAAGCAGAAAAGTCAAAGAGCTATACACTTGGCTTTGTGTTTGAACCGAACAAGCATTTCAACATTGCAATTGACTATTTCAATATAAAGCGCCGCAATGAAATTGGTACAAAATCCATTGATCAGGTTTTAGCTCAAGAAGATAAGCTTCCAGGTAGTGTTGGTCGCAACGCTGTGAGTGCCGATGACCTGGCAGCATCAGACCGCGCAAAGCAATTGTCTGGAAAAGATATTCAGTTCACAACTGGAACTTTGTCTGTGATCAAATCTCGATATGAAAATCTGAATAAAACTCGCGTATCTGGTATTGATCTTGACATGTCCACCCGATGGGATTTAGGGAGTAATAAATTAATGGTTGGTATGGAGGCCACTTATAATTTGGACTACCGTGGCTGGGATGAAAACGTTAATGACTATACTGAAAATTTAGTTGGTAATTACGAAAATTATCGTTTTGTAGGAGTAGGAAAAATATCGCTAGAAAGCGGCAATTGGGTAACTGGCACTCGCATAAAATACGCTAGTGCTACTTCACTTAACGACAATAAATATGACAGCAACAACTCCATACAAGGCTGTGAAGATCGAGGCATTCCAGCAACTGATTGCGGTCTAGGCGCAGACACAACGGTAGATTTCTCGTTGCAATATAAGGGTTTCAAAAACCAGTCGATTGTATTAAACGTGGGTAATCTTTTCAAACGTCATGCCATCACTAATGTACGTTTAACTAACCCGCCACTTCGTGATCGCGTTTTAAAACTGAGTTACGAATATAGATTTTAACTACGGCAAAATTAATATCGAAAACTGGCATCTGGCGAATTATCTAAAACTTTATTTAGATGCTTATCTCATACTTCTGATTTGAAAAATATAAAAGCTGAATTAAACGGCTCATTCATATTTTTGAATGGGCCGATTTTATTGGTATATTGAATCTAAAACGACACGGAATTCAAAATCTTGCTCAGTTTAAAATCTATAAACACTAACCCCGTGGATGATGCAAAGCATGCAGCTTTTTCAAACGCTCTTTCGCTACATGCGTATAAATTTGGGTAGTTGAGATATCCGAATGCCCTAGCAGTAATTGTACAACCCTCAAATCGGCGCCATGGTTGAGCAGATGGGTGGCGAACGCGTGACGTAAAGTGTGTGGGGATAAGGGTACCAGTATGCCCGCTTGCGCTGCGTATTTTTTTATCAGTATCCAAAACATCTGGCGTGTCATTGCGCCACCGCGGGCGGTGACGAACAACGCATCGTCTACTTGCCCGTTAAGGATTTGGGCTCTGGCTTCGCTGAGGTAACGCTCTATCCACATTCTGGCGACTTCTCCAAACGGCACTAATCTGGTTTTATTGCCCTTGCCGGTGATGCGCAATACGCCGTCATTTAAGCTCACCTCGATAGACCGTAAAGACACTAGTTCTGTCACGCGCAAACCACAGGCATATAAGACTTCCAGCATCGTACGATCGCGCAAACCATAGGTGGTGCTATCGTCTGGCGCTTGCAACAACGCAACTACCTGTGCCTCGCTTAAAGTATGTGGCAAACGGGTCGCTTGCTTAGCCGATTTCAGACGGGTACAGGGATTCGTGCTGACTAGATTTTGGCGAAACGCAAGTTGATAAAAACGTTTCAGAACAGTAACTCGGCGGTTGGCAGAAGTCGCCTTCGACACTATGTATTTTTGCGCGACATAGCTTGAAATATGATTGTCGTCTGCCTGATACAAATGCTTTTGATGCTTACTGTATAACCACTCGGCAAAAAAACGCAGATCGCGTCGATAGGCTTCTAAAGAATTTTTTGCGAGACCATCTTCCAACCAGAGAGTATCGCAAAACTGATCAATTTGTTCTTGTATTTGTGCAGGCAAAACGATAGCAACCGGGGGTTCAGTGGCCGATTTAACTTTTACCGTTCTCACTTCCACAAAGTCTCCTGAATTGATTTGGTAAACGTATCTGACACGCCTTCATGTGCCAGCAACCAGCGCTTTACACCTAGATGGAATCCTGTCTCATCATCATGGTGTGCAAAGCCTCCCAAACCACCTGCGGCAGTCACCCGATGGCATGGAATAATCAAAGGATACCAGTTTGCACCGCAAGCTTGTCCGACGGCGCGCGGTACTGATTGGATATGCTTCGCAATCTGGCCATAAGTTCTGACCTCGCCACGAGGAATACTTGCGATTGCTTGCCAGACCTTGGTCTGAAACAGGCTACCAACAGGTTTTAGGGGAAGATTAAATTTAAAATCGGCTTGCGCAAAATAACGGGTAATTTGCTGTGCGGCTTTATCTGCGATCTTATCGGTCGCCGATTTTTCTGAGAAGCGAGGAGGGAGATAGACCAATTCGCTGATCAACTGCGACTCGGTGCGAATACCGATTGCACCGAACGGGGCGTGCACAATAGCGGAGAATAATCCGGTTTCTCTGTCGTCTTGCATCGTAATCCCTGGCAAAGAATAAACAAAAAGAAAAACAATTAGAACAAAGAAAAAAGGCGCATCTGGGATGCGCCTTTAAAACATCTTTCGCGTTTCGGGCTGTTTAGCGCTAGCTCACTCTTTTAGCACTCAGCTTGTAGTAAAACGCGTGTCTCCTCAGTGTGTACGGCATGAATACCGTTTTTTGCACTACCGCCTTGTAAATTCGTTCTCTTTATTTTCTTTGATAACTTTTGATCTGCCAAGAATATAGCACTTAACACACTGGCTTTCAAACCAAAATCGTATAAAATTCGCACAAAATCGGGGCGTTGTTGCATATAAGTATAAATACTGAGATTGACTTTAAAATCTACTGGACAATACAAACTTCTTCAAATAAAAAAAGACAGTGCCCATATTTAGATTTGAAAAAACCATTTTTTTCCATTTTTTATTAGAATCCAATCGAAAATCGGAAGGGAAAATTTGATCCCCTATAGTAAAAAATTATAAATATCGTCTACAAAATAAAAGCTGTTTGTAGGCTACGGCACTCAGTTAAAAGCGCTATTTTGGTGATTTTTCCGCATCATAAAGATACAAATGCTATTTGACACCTGTCATAGAGACTTTACGAATAGACTCGATCAACTCTTTACCAATGCGTACTTCCATCTCCGTCTGCACTGGCAATAAAGCCTTACGCCATTCAGCTTTTTCTTGCGGTGTAAGCTCATAAATCGTGGTTTTCCCTGACTTTCTGATCGCGTCAATTGCGCGTCCGTTTTCTTGATCCGCAATCGCGTTGGCATAAGACGTTGCCGTCTTCATCGCTGCTTCTAGCTGGCTACGTATATCCACTGGCAAACTGTCCCAGAATTTTTTATTCACAATGACCGCATAGCCAAGGTAGCCGTGGTTTGATATGGTCATGTACTTTTGTACTTCGTGCATTTTTTGTGTGTACATATTGGATGGTGGATTCTCTGTTCCATCCACGACACCATTTTGTAAAGCTTGATATACCTCGGAAAAAGCTAATACTTGTGGGCTAGCACCGAGAGCACGCATTTGCGCATCTAATACTTTAGAGGACTGAATACGCATTCTCAATCCTTTAAAATCAGCAGGCATATGTAACGGCCTGTTAGCGGACATCACTTTAAATCCGTTATCCCAAAAAGCTAATCCTGTAATTCCTTTTGGCTCTAATTTTTGCATCAGCGCTTTACCAATCGGTCCTTCAGTAACCTGATACAGAGCATCTTTAAACGGAAAAATATAGGGCAAATCAAATACCTCAAACTCTTTAACCCCCAGAGGGGCAAACTTTGCCAGAGATGGCGCCAGCATCTGCACAGCACCGAGTTGGAGCGCCTCTAATTCTTCTTTATCCTTATACAAAGTACTATTGGGATACAGTTCCACTCTGACACGACCATGCGTATTTTTTTCTGCCAGTTCTTTAAAGCGCTCAGCAGCCTTACCTTTTGGAGTGTCACTAGCAACCACATGACTAAACTTGATAACGATAGGTGCTTGTGCAAACGCAGTGCTAATGAGGACAGACGGCAGACAGCAAGCAGCCGCCATTACCACGATGTACAGCCGCGATTTGAATTTCATACCGGTCTCCAGATGTATTGGTATAACTTTTTTGTTCTTTGATTATTCGGGGGCTGCATTGTTTCTACAAGTGTGGATAACCACAGTTGAGCTGAGACGCAACGATACATCAATCATGCTCATACCAATCAAAGAATTCATTAAACTAGCACCACTATGATGACTTTTGTTAAATCTAAAACTTGGCCTAACCAGAAATGGCGTTGGCTCTTACCCATTTTACTGGTTAGTCTATTTGTTACCACATTGATATGGCTGCCATTGCAAGCGCAAAAGATGGAGACCAATGAACGCCAGGAACAATTGATTGCGGATACGCTGTGGGTTGAGCAAGCAATCCAGTTTCAGTTCTTACGTAACGACGATTTACTGCGGCAAATAGGCGCTGAGATAGGCACAAAAAAATTAGTTCCGTTAGCCGCATTAGATCGGTTCAACTCCATACTAAAAAGCAATCACGAAATCCAGCGCATTGATTTGTTTGCCAACAATAATGCCATCATTACATCGACATCAGGGTATCCACTGCCTAATACAGATAACTTATTCCCAAAGCGCGCGCATATCAGTGCCGGAAATTCTATCCCCCCGGCAAATATCGATCAGAAAACTCGCTGTATGCAACCTCTACTCGACCAGAATAAAAAAAATACGTATTTACTGAGCTGTCAGATCCCGCTAGTAAGCGACCGCCAGTACGCGGGCAGCATCATTGTTACTTATTATTTATCAGGTATTTTGGAAGAGATGGTGCCCTGGTGGTTCGCACAGGATAATGAAATTTCGTTAATTGATCTTGACGAAAAAGTTTATGCAAAACGTGCAGCAGGGGGCTCCAGCAAAAACGTTTACACCCATAATCGCCCGTTAGATTTACCAAACGTGACACTGATTTTGCGTACTAATAGTAATAAGAGTGAACCTAAATTACTCTCTAATTTATTGGTGCTGTCCGTCATATTATTGTCGTTTGGACTGATCTGGAGTTTGCTGGCGCTATGGCGTGACATTAATCGTCGGCTGGCGGCAGAAGATGCTTTGCGCCAGCAAGTCGCATTCAGAACCGCGATGGAAAATTCTCTGATTACCGGTTTGCGCGCGCGCGATATGGAGGGCCGGCTTACTTACGTCAATCCTGCATTTTGTAAAATGGTGGAACATCCTGCAGAAGACATCGTCGGCAGATTGCCACCGATGCCGTATTGGGCACCAGAAGCGTTTGAAGAATATCGCCATCGTTTTACTCAATTGCTGGCAGGTACGGTGCCGTCAGAAGGGTTTGAAACGATTTATCAACGTGCTAGTGGTGAGCGTTTTCCCGTGCTGATTTACGAGTCTCGGCTAGTGGATGAGAACGGTGTGCAAACCGGTTGGATGAGTTCTATTCTCGATATTTCTGAACTCAAACGCGCTCAGGAACTGACACGGCAACAGCAAGAGATGCTACACGCCAGTGCTCGCTTAGCTACTATGGGTGAAATCGCATCGATCCTTGCGCACGAGCTGAATCAGCCATTGGCAGCAATCTCCAGCTATACCACGGGCGCTATCAATTTGCTGCAATCATCACAAGAGAATAATCAAGATAATCCGCAAACAAACTCAACGACACCTGATCAGACGCCACTGCAATCATTGCTCTTAAGCGCGTTAGAAAAAGCCAACGCGCAGGCGCAACGTGCAGGACACATCATCCATAGCGTGCACGATTTTGTGAAGAAACGAGAATCCAGCCGCGAGCCGGTCAGTATTGCCGCGCTGTTGCAAAGCGTGATGCCATTGGTGGAATTGCAAGCGCAAGCCTCGTATGTCAACATTCAGTACACCATCGCGGAGCCCTTGCCGATGGTGCAAGCGGATCGGATTTTGCTAGAGCAGGTCATACTCAATCTGACGCGTAATGCCATTGAGGCGATGGAGCATTCGCCACCTGAGCGCAGTATTTTGCGGATCGTCGCGCGGACAGAACATGGCAATGACAAGCAGGATGTCAGCACTACCGATGTCACGAATCACGTCACGAGTCACAGCACGAATCACAGCACGAATCACGTCACTCCGGGTCACTATATTGCGGTAGAAGTGATCGATCAGGGTCATGGTATTTCTGCCGAAGTGGCGGCACAATTATTTTCACCATTTTTCTCTACCAAGCCTAGCGGCATGGGCATGGGCTTAAAAATCTGCCGTACCGCGATCGAATTCCACGGCGGCGTGCTTAGCCATCATGACAATCCCGCTGGTGGTACTATCTTTAGATTTTTATTGCCCATTTAAAGAGAGCGTTCACGCTCCTCAATCGTCTACTGGAGACTGCATGCTTCATATTATCGATGACGAAGAAGTCATCAGAGATGCCCTGTCATGGTTAGCCCGCTCCAGAAATATTGTGGCGACCAGCTACGACAGTGCAGAAAAATTCTTGGCAGCGCTGGATCATCCTCTGCAATACGATCCGCAAGGCGACTGCATCTTGCTTGATGTGCGTATGCCGGGCATCAGTGGTACAACCTTATTTGACATGCTGACCGTTCGCCAAGTGACCCGGCGCTTACCCGTCATATTTTTGACTGGGCACGGTGATGTACCAATGGCGGTCGATACGCTGAAACGCGGTGCCTTCGATTTTTTTGAAAAGCCATTTAACGATAATAAGTTAATGGACAGAGTGCAGGGAGCTTTGGCGCAATCAAGAGAAGCCATCGCAGAGGCCGCCGTGCACGAACGCCTGGCAAGACTGTCCGCGCGCGAACGTGAAGTCCTGGATTTGATCTTGCTCGGAAAAATGAATAAAGTGATCGCCGACCAGTTAGGCATCAGCATGCGTACAGTCGAAGTCCACCGGGCGCATATTTTTGACAAGATGCAAGTCAAAACCGCAGTTGAATTGGCCGGCTTACTAAAATAAGCGACGCTCTTAATTGTAAAATAAGGGGAGTATGTTTAATTTTAGCCTTATTGACCAGCGATTACCTGGACAACTAAAAATACACCATACCAGTATATAATAAACAGTCTTTAAGACTTACTTACTATGAACTGGCTCAGAACTGACTGCAAGCTAACTACCAACGTCAGTAGCGTCAGCAGACACAAACGCAATTCCATGCTGATGCAAAGCCCAGCGGACATGCTCTCTGACCATATCAGACGGGTGCGTCAAGCGTGCTTGCAAGGCACTGACGATGGTCTTATCGCCACGTAAAGAACTGGCAGCATTACCCAAACCCACGGCCAGATTACGCAACCAGCGCTCATGTCCAATACGGCGGATCGCACTACCCTCCAAGTAGCGCATAAACTGCGGCTCAGTCCAGGCAAACAAGCTCACCATGCTGGCGCTATCCAGACCATTTCTCACCTCAAAATCATCCACACTCGCCTTTTGAGCAAACTTATTCCACGGACAAAATAGCTGGCAGTCGTCGCAACCATAGACACGATTACCGATCAGCGGGCGCAATTCCACTGGAATACTACCGTGCAGTTCTATCGTCAAATAAGAGATACAACGGCGGGCATCTAAATCATATGGCGCGATAATCGCCTGGGTCGGACAAACGCTGATGCACGAGCTACATTGCCCGCAATGGTCGCTGATCGGCGCATCCACCGGCAAGGGAATATCTACCAAAATCTCTCCCAGAAAAAACATCGATCCGGCTTCCCGACTCAATAGTAAAGTGTGTTTTCCACGCCAGCCTATACCTGCTTTTTCTGCCAGAGCCACTTCCATCACGGGAGCAGAATCAGTAAACACGCGATAACCCAATGCCCCGATACTGGCTTCAATCCGCTCCGCCAATTGCTGCAAACGATTACGCAATACTTTGTGATAATCACGGCCACGGGCATAGACAGAAATGACGGCGGTATCAGCACCATGGGATTTTTCTTTGACGCGCCAATCGCCGTCACCACTTTTGGGCAAATAATTCATGCGAGCAGAAATCACCCGCACCGTACCCGGCACCAACTCAGCCGGACGAGCGCGCTTCATGCCGTGCGATGCCATATACGCCATCTGCCCGTGATAACCGGCATCCAGCCATGCTTGCAAACCCGGCTCGGCCTGCGACAAATCAACGTCGGCGATCCCCAACTCGGCAAAGCCCAGCTCTTTGCCCCAAGCTTTGATCTGATCTGCCAATGCAGACAAATCGGCTAAATCATGCATACGGAGATCCGGCGCGGTATGATGGCGACTGCGCTGATGGTGACTGCGCTAATGGCAAATACAATGCGAGCCTGAGATAATGATGGCAAGCAGCAAAGCCATCTGAATTAGAACTTACGCAAAATTGTCCCAGCAAGGCGTAGCGACGACACCAACACTCTAGTACGCCTAGCCGCTGCAAAGTAGTTAGGGCAGCTTTGCGCAAGTCCTGTGAATTGAAGAATTGAAATTTCATGTTTAGTCTTACAGCAAATGTCTCATTATAAAACGACCCTCGCGGATGAAGCGGCCACACAAGCTCTGGGCAAACGTCTGGCATTGCACCTGCAAGCCGGACTGAGTATTTATTTACACGGTGATCTGGGTGCAGGTAAAACCGCCCTGACCCGCGCCATGCTGCATGCAGCAGGACATCAGGGCCATGTCAAAAGTCCCACCTATAACCTGGTCGAAACTTACACCGTGCAATTGCATGGACAAGCGGTGAATATTCTGCATTTTGATCTGTATCGGATGACTAGCCCAGAAGAATTTTTAGAAGCTGGCTTCCGCGAAGAATTCAATGACAGCACAATTTGTATAGTCGAATGGCCAGAAAAAGCCGATGGTATCTTGCCACCCGCCGATTTGAACATCTTTTTAAGCGTCGCAGGCGAGGGGCGTAAGGTAGAATTGCAAGCCTTGTCTGACAAAGGTAATGCATGTTTAGCAAAATTGAATTTCGCTCCCAATCTGTAAGCCAAAATGAGGCTTCAGTAGACGCAGCTGAGGTTATAACTAAAGGCGTAAAAACCCGGCGCACCTTCCTCAAGGCGGGGAGCACGCTACTCATTTCCATCACTGTTCCCAGTCTTATCCCGAATATTGCGCAGGCGGCCCAAATTTTGGCAGTACGCGTCTGGCCCGCTGACGACTATACCCGCGTCACGCTGGAAAATGACAGCGACTTAAAGACTAGCCATTTCATCGTCAAAAATCCAGAGCGTCTGGTCGTAGACATTGAAGGGATAGAACTGAACCCTACTCTCAAAGAATTAGTCGCAAAAATTCAATCTAACGACCCCTACATCAAACAAGTACGGGTAGGACAAAATCGCCCGAATGTCGTCAGGCTGGTGTTTGATCTGAAAGAAGAAGTCAATCCACAAGTATTTACGTTACAGCCAGTCGGCAATTACAAACATCGCTTAGTGTTTGATCTGTACCCATCCAACCCGCCCGATCCTATCGCTGTGATGATAGAAAAGGGCAACTGGAATACTGAACTACCAAAAGATCTGACTCCATCTAAACCCGATAGCCCGGGATTGAAACCCGAAATCAAGCCCGAATTAAAGTTTGGGAATAAACTAGAAAATAAACCTGATCCGGCAAACTCCGAGACAAATAAAGCACCAGAAAAAATTTCCGGCCTAACCCGTATGATCACGATCGCAATTGATCCAGGTCATGGTGGCGAGGACCCCGGTGCGATCGGGCGTGGCGGCAGCCGGGAAAAAGATGTCGTACTGTCGATTGCTAAGCGTTTAAAGGCCAAAATTGAGCAGCAACCCAATATGCGCGTGATGCTGACACGCGATGCGGATTTTTTTGTGCCGCTGAATATGCGGGTACAAAAAGCCCGGGCGGTGCAGGCCGATTTATTTATGTCGGTACATGCAGATGCGTTTGTTAATTCCAGCGCGCGCGGCTCTTCCGTATTTGCGCTATCAGAAAAAGGAGCCAGCTCCACTGCGGCACGCTGGATGGCAAACAAAGAAAATTCGGCAGATCTGATTGGCGGCGTGAATATTAAAACTCATGACAGACAACTGGCCAGCGTCTTATTGGACTTATCCACGACGGCGCAAATCAACGACAGCCTAAAGTTGGGTAAAGTCGTTCTGAATGAGATCAAAGGCATTAACGACTTACACAAAGGCTCGGTCGAACAGGCGGGCTTTGCGGTACTCAAAGCACCAGACATCCCCAGTATTCTGATCGAGACAGCATTTATCTCCAATCCGGAAGAAGAAGCTAAACTGACCGACGATGCTTATCAGGATCAAATGGCAGATGCGATTGTCAAAGGGATAAAAAAGTATTTTGCTAAGAACCCGCCGCTGGCGAAGAACAGATTGACTTAGTGTTGGATTAGTTTTAAACGTCAGACTGAATTTAAGCTGAAGAAATTTAAGCTGAAGAATCGTCGCTAACGGCAAGGATTTCAGCGTCTGAATCACAGCCAATACCGGATGCAATCCAGCGTCGTATTACTCGCTGGATTATTTTTTCTGCCTCCGTTTGCCAACTCAGCGGTACGCATTTTAAAACGTATCTCAGCCAACGCAAATAATCCCTTGGCTGCACCAGCAAACCGCAGCGATAAATTTTCTCAGTATCTTGCCACTGCAAAGCACGGCAAGCACCGTGCCGCTGCCATAAAAAAACCCTGGCCACTGGACAGGGTTCTGCTGTACAACACACACCACAACCATTACAAACTTGACCCAGCGCCGGCTTAACCGGCGCTTGCTGCTTAAGCCAAATAGTGTGCTGCGCTTTATTCATTCACTTTAGCCGAGGTCAACTTAGCTAGCCACTGAGAAATCACTTTTTCAAAAATCGCTTACCTAATTTCCAAAGAGCACCCAAAACAATAGGGAAAACAGCCGCACCAACACCGATTAATACAATCAAATTAAGGTGGTCACGGACAAAAGGAATATTCCCAAAAAAGTAACCGCTCAACACCACCGAGAATACCCAAAACAAAGCACCGATGACGTTGTATATCTGAAATGTTCTATGCGTCATGTCCGACACACCCGCCACAAATGGCGCAAACGTACGCACTAAGGGGATAAAGCGCGCCAGCACTACTGTTTTACCGCCATGCTTTTCATAAAATTCATGCGTTTTTTTGATGGCATTTCTATCTATCCACCGGAAATCTCGCTCTAACACTTTATGGCCGATTAAACTACCTATCCAATAATTTAAAGAGTTGCCACTAATCGATGCCGTGATGAGCAACACCATCAATAGCGCCAGATCCATGTCCCCGCGAGCGCAGAATGTGCCGGCAATAAACAAGAGCGAGTCGCCTGGCAAAAATGGAAAAATAACGAAGGCAGTTTCACAGAAAATGATCGCAAATAAAACCACATACACCAAGGTGCCATATTGCGCGATAAACAATCCTAATGATTTATCGACATGCAAAATCATGTCTAACAACTTTACAAAATCCATAAGTCTCCCGGGTAGAGGCGCAATCATACACCAACAGATCGCAGAATCTAGTACTTAGCACAGGTATAATCTGCGGATGAACGCGACACCAAATATATCCCCTGCATCCCCCTCACCCCGCCCTATTTTGGCGCTACCCGATCAACTGATATCGCAAATCGCTGCGGGTGAAGTTGTGGAGCGGCCATCGGCTGTGGTCAAAGAATTACTAGAAAACGCTCTGGATGCCGGCTCTACCAGCGTCCAGATCCGCTTAGAGGAAGGCGGCGTCAAACGGATAGCGATTAGCGACAATGGACGCGGGATTCCTGCCGACCAATTGCCACTTGCAGTAGCACGCCATGCCACCTCAAAAATTGCCTCGTTAACCGATCTGGAGAATGTGGCAACCCTGGGTTTTCGCGGTGAGGCACTTGCCTCGATTGCCTCGGTCGCCTTGTTGACATTAACGACTCGCACAGCAGAAGCGCCGCATGCCTGGCAAATTGAGAATGGCAAAATCTCACCCGCGTCTGGCGCGCAAGGGACGACTGTGGATGTGCAGGATTTGTATTACAACACGCCCGCACGCCGTAAGTTTCTTAAATCAGAACAGACAGAATTTGGTCATTGCGCCGAGATCGTCCGCAGAATTGCGCTGGCGCGTCCCGATGTGACATTTTCACTGTCGCATAATGGCAAAGCCGTTGATCACTGGAACATCAGCGCGATTGATAAACGCAGTGCCCATATTCTTGGCGACGCTTTCGCCAATGCCCGGCTGGCACTGGATGAGAGCGCAGGCCCTTTGCGCCTGCACGGCTTTGCAGGTCTGCCGACAGCTTCCAAAGCCAGAGCTGATGCCCAATATTTTTATGTCAATGGCCGCTTTGTCCGCGATAAATTATTAACCCATGCAGTACGCGCTGCGTATCAGGATGTATTGCACGGAGACCGCTACCCGTCTTATGTATTAGCGTTAGATTTAGACCCTGCACTTGTCGATGTCAACGTACACCCATCCAAAATTGAAGTCCGCTTCCGCGATGGCCGTGCTGTACATCAGTTTGTATTCCATGCTGTTAGTCGTGCATTGGCACAAACTTCGGCAACATCGTTTGGCACAGTGCCCGCCCCTGCCACTGCAATGGGATCAACTAATAACGGTAGCGGAAAAATCCCCTGGACGAGTGGCGAGCAAACATCATTTAGCCAACAATTTAGTCAGGAATTCAGCGCTAAGCCAAGAGAATTTAGTGGCTACGCTTTTGAGCCACAAAACAATCCGCAAGGCGGCGTTGCACAGACGACGCAAAGCTATGGGGCGCTGTTTGCACGCGATCTCAATCCTATGGGCGATGCGCTCACGCAGACAAACACTGCCAGCTTTGCGGGCAGCGAGTTACCCAATGATGAGCATCCGTTAGGCTTCGCACTGGCGCAGCTACATGGTGTTTATGTGCTGGCACAAAATAGCAAGGGTCTGGTGCTGGTGGATATGCATGCAGCACATGAGCGCATTTTGTACGAACAACTAAAAAATGCGCTGGATGAAAACAGTATGCCAGTACAACCGTTGCTCATCCCTATTACTTTTTATGCCGGCGGGATTGAAGTCGGCACGGTGGAAGAGCATCAGGCGGTTTTACAATCATTGGGATTTGATATCGCCGCCATCTCGCCAACTACACTAGCGGTACGTGCTGTGCCAGCGCTACTCAAGAATGCTGACGCGCAATCACTGGCACGCGATGTATTACGTGAAGTCAGAGAATTTGGCGGATCACGAGTGCTAATTGACCGTCGCAACGAATTGCTCGGCACTCTGGCCTGCCACACCGCCGTGCGCGCCAATCGTAATCTGACGGTGATAGAAATGAATGCACTGCTACGCCAGATGGAACTCACTGAACGCGCCGATCAATGCAACCATGGTCGTCCAACCTGGGTACAGATGGGCTTGAATGACCTCGACAAAATGTTTTTGCGCGGTCAATAAAAAATGAACATAAGTTGAAAAATAAATTGAATAAAATAAATTGAATACCCGCCCCAAAGTCATCGCCATCATGGGCCCAACTGCGTCTGGCAAAACTGCCGCCGCGCTGGAAATCGCACGCCATATTCCATCAGAAATTATCTCCGTCGATTCCGCATTGGTATTCCGCGAAATGGATATCGGTACAGCAAAACCAAGCGCAGCAGAACTCGCCTCCGTACCGCATCACCTGATCAACATCATCGATCCCAGCGAAGCCTATTCGGTCGCCCAATTTTTAACCGATACCAAACGTTTAGTAGAAGATATCCACGCCCGAGGCAAATTACCGCTGCTAGTTGGCGGCACCATGATGTACTTCAAAGCACTGGTCAACGGCCTGGATGATCTGCCCGCGGCAAACCCGGCAATCCGAGCAGAACTGGATGCCGAAGCTGCACGCGACGGCACACCCGCATTGCACGCACGGCTCGCCGCACTAGACCCGATTACCGCCGCCCGATTAAAACCAAACGATACACAACGCATCCAACGCGCATTAGAAATCATCGCACTGACCGGCCAGGCAATGTCCTCATTACTAGCGCTACAACCCAAAAGCGAAATGCCATTTGACATGCTATCGCTGTCGCTAGAACCATCCGACCGGGCGGTTTTACATCAACGTATCGCCCGACGTTTCGACATCATGCTGGAGCAAGGCTTTTTGGACGAAGTCCGCGCACTACGCCAGCGCGGCGACCTCAACCCAGACATGACATCCATGCGCTGCGTAGGTTACCGCCAAGCCTGGGAACATCTGGACGGCATCATCGACTACCCAGAACTACACGAACGCGGCATCATCGCCACCCGCCAGTTAGCCAAGCGCCAACTCACCTGGTTAAGGTCAATTCCAGAACGCATTGTGATTGATTGTCTAGGACAAAATCCGACAGCAGCCATACTAGAGCAAGCAATTTCTTATCAAAATTCCTAATCTAAAAAGCAAAACAGCCATCGCAACAGCGGAAAATCAGATTTTAATATTGACACCCCCAAGTCGAAATGGCATAATTTCGGGCTTCTTGGTGATATAGCTCAGTTGGTTAGAGCACAGCACTCATAATGCTGGGGTCGGTGGTTCAAGTCCACCTATCACCACCAGATACACGTCCAAAGAGATTCTTTGACGTCCTAAAACCCGCGAATAGCTCAGTGCTAGCGCGGGTTTTTTGTTTGTTGCGGTATTTTGGCGTCCATTTACATCCAGCATTTTTGCATCCATACTTGAGCACATAATCGTTTAACCCCAAAATGCTTGGATGCAAAATGCCAAAACTCGCCAAACCGCTCACTGATACTCAGGTAAAGAACGCTAAGCCAAAGGACAAAACATACACGCTAGCAGATGGTGGCGGTATGTATCTTGAGGTTGCACCAACAGGGTCGAGAATTTGGCGTATGAGCTATCGTCAACCTGACGGCAAGAATACTCGCCTAACGTTCGGCGCCTATCCAGAAGTGTCGCTCTTGGATGCACGTAAAAAACGTATGGATGCAAAAGAGCTAAAAGCTAAAGGCATAGATCCAGCACAAACCAGACGAGTCGAGAAAGCAGTCAAGGCGATTGCAGCAGCGAATACGTTTCAAGCCGTTGCATATGAATGGCACGCTAATAGATTGGAAACTTGGCAACCCCGCACTGCAAGTAACGTTCTGCACCGACTAGAAAAAGACGTTTTTCCTTTGATTGGAAAATATCCAATCTCAGACATCAAAGCTCCGATCATGCTGGATGTTTTACGTCAAATTGAAAAACGTGGCGCATTGGATATGGCAAAGCGACAAGGCCAAGTATGTAGTCAAATTTTTCGCTTTGCTATTGCGTCTGGCAAAGCCGATATTGATCCAGTGCCAAGCCTGCGGGGCGCGCTAAAAGCAACTGCAAAAGGACACCATGCAGCGATCACACCAGATGAGCTACCGGAATTCATCTGTGCTTTTGAAAAAATCGAAGGTCGCATGTTTGTACCTACTAAAGTCATGTTTAGATTGATGATGATGACATTTGTACGTACTAGTGAACTGACCGAAACTCCTTGGTCAGAAATCGACCTAGAAAATGAATCATGGGTGATTGATTGGCATCGAATGAAGATGGGCAAAAAGAAGATCAACCCACGCAAAGTGAATCATCACGTTTTCCTACCTCGCCAAGGTTGGGAGCTATTGCGCGAGCTGCACAGCATAACAGGGAATAACAAATATCTGTTTCCTAATCAACGCGATCACGAAAAACCTGCGACCAATTTCGGTATTTTGGCTGCGCTAAAACGTATGGGCTACAGCGGCAAAATGACAGGTCACGGTTTTAGATCGTTAGCAATGGGCGTAATTAAGGAGCGGCTTGGCTATCGTCATGAAGTTGTAGATCGCCAGCTATCCCATGCTTCCGGCGATGCCTATGGCGAAGCTTACGATCGCGCTCTATTCTTAGACGAACGCAAAGTAATGATGCAGGAATATGCTGACTATTTAGAAACCGTTGTTAGCAGCAAAGTAATCGCCGGAAAATTTGGTAGAGCCGCTTAACATTAGCAAAAATCGTTCAATATTTTGTCATCTGAGATTGCAATGCTTTTGATGAGGTTTTGTTCGATGCAAATGATGTAAAAATTTTTCTGTTTAATTTCATATAGCAACCAGAAGCAAGGCTGCAGAAAAAAACAAGAGCCCTGAATTTGACTGGCTGGCGTAACAAAAAGTATTTCTTCTGACCGACAAACTTTATGTATATCTAAACCATAGACTAACTTGAAAAAACTAGGCGTATTTGTTTACATTGACAAGCTTGAAAAATCAGCAAAATCATCTTTGATCAACGGCACGCCATTATTGTAATCATCGATGTTTTGAGCCGCCATCTTTACTTTCCACCCAAGACGTCCAACCGCTACCCCACGGTTGGAGCATTCCTCAATTCAAAGCATTTGCCCTGACCAAATCCTGATGGCGACCATTTATCTTCATAACGACTTCGTTTCCACGCGTCATATGACTCACCAGTATTTCACTCGACTTTGTGAAGCGATGGCCAATTCGAATCGAATACGATTTGAATAGCCAGCTACCAATCGACTGAAAATAAACCGCCTCATCCAAATCACGCCATTTAACACCAGCAACACCTTTCTTCCATGGCAGGACGCCAGAATAAATCCAGACGCCAATATCATTAAAATAAAGGTGATAGCTCCTTAGTTCTAAGAATTGATACGCCGTGAAACCCAAAGACAGAAGTAAAACCACAATCCCGGCAACAACCGACGCACGCCATGCTAGTGGTGTAACAATACAGAATAAAACAAACCCGATCGCAATGACGCGAATATAGGCCGTCCATGATTTGCCTCCGAGGCTAGTAATATCGGAAGGAATAGCTGCACTGCTGTCTTGATCCATATTTACTCCAGTAACTGCGGTTTAAAAGAAATGTCTAAGGTAAAAAATGGCTTCTCTCCCTGAAGAGATGGCAATGCTCTCAACAAAAGCGAAAGAAGCAGAAAGAGAATGAGTAGACTCAGCATCATTCATCTTTCCGGAGAGGAAATGATTGCAAGGTTACCATTACTGTTATATAAAATACAAGCGACACTGTTGCCAGTATCGTCACTGATCTGAGCTGATCTGACTAAAACCGCGTTTGCCATGCATGTTAGCAATGCCCTAGGCAAGCAATCCTCTAATCCCACAAATTTACTTTTATAAGTAGATCAACTGACATTGCCAAATTTACACTTTCATGTTGAAATGTCCACTTTTTAAATGATCAACAAATCACGTCCATAAGACACTCGTCTTATCTTCGGAGTCGCTACCTTATGTCCCTATTCCCTTCACTGCAAGCGCAGTTAAGTCAGTTCTCCAATAGCATTCTTGGCGAATTTTCAAGCGACACCCGGCTCTACGACTTCAGCGTTCAAGACAAAGGCGAACAGACCGAATTTAAGCAAGACTTCGGATCAGGCGGTTTATTAGTAGAAGGTTTCGCAGCAACCGAGTCTTTACACAATATCAGTGTTCGAGACGTCATCCTGTTATCAACCAATCCCAGCATCAAGCTAAGTAGCTTACTCACCCAAACCGCCAGCCTGCACATCAGCCTCAGCGACGGCAC